>NZ_JBBMQY010000029.1:0-43006 GCF_038900255.1 Pseudoalteromonas sp. AS84
AGCGGTACACGAGGCTCGAACTCGTGACCTCGACCTTGGCAAGGTCGCGCTCTACCAACTGAGCTAGTACCGCATTTATTGATGGTAATTCAATCACTCAAACACACTAACCCCGCGTGGGTTATCGTCTTGAGCGGGGCAGGATTCTACAATAATCCGATGTGTTTGCAAGTGTTTTTTACAAATTAAAGAAATTTTCTCTATAGACTTTTAATTCCATAATCGAATCTTTAATATCATCCAGAGCAAGATGCGATCCTTTTTTGTTCACTTTTGCAAGAACTTCTGGTTTCCAGCGACGTGCTAATTCTTTAATAGTACTTACGTCAAGATTTCGGTAATGGAAAAAATCTTCAAGCTCGCGCATATATTTATTCATAAAGCGGCGATCTTGCCCAATTGAATTACCACACATTGGTGATACACCCGCAGGCACCCACTGTTTTAAAAAATCTAAAGTTTGTGCAACGGCATACTCTTCATCGAAAGTACTTGCTTTACAGCGCGCTGTTAAACCTGACTTTCCATGCTGAGTAGTACACCACTCGTCCATACCATTTAGTAATTCATCACTTTGATGAATAGCGATAGTTGGCCCTTCGGCTAATATATTCAAGTCTGCGTCAGTGACAACCGTCGCAATTTCGAGTATTTTATCGGTCTCTGGTTCGAGCCCTGTCATTTCAAGATCGAGCCAAATTAAATTTGATTTATTAATAGTCATAATTACCTAAGCGGTGCTTTCCTTTAGATCCAACGCATTTCGATATATCATATTAGCATCAACCGTCGAGCTAAAGCTTTTTTTAGGAAAAGCGACATTTAACTAAGGTTATAGGCCTCCAGTGGCAAAACAAAAAAAATTAAGTAAAGGCCAATCGCGTCAGATCAAGGCCAATCACCAAAAGCGCATTAATAGCGCAGACTCAAGACCGGCTAAAAAAGGGGCGCAAGAATGGCAAACCGATAACTTAGGTCAGGTCGAGAGCGCAATTGTGATCAGTCGTTTTGGCCAGCACGCCGATGTAGAAACTGAAAATGGCGATGTACTTCGCTGTAATATACGCCGTACCGTGTCTAATTTAGTATGTGGTGATGAAGTATTGTTTCGCCGTGCCAAAGTAAGTGAAGGCGATTTAGCCGGTGTAATTGAAGCCACGCAAGAGCGTCGTTCGCAACTTACCCGCCCTGACTTTTACGACGGTGTAAAAGTTATTGCAGCAAACATTGACCAAATATTAATGGTATCAGCTGTATTACCCGAGTTTACCCCTAGTATTATCGACCGTTATTTAATAGCCTGTGAAGATATGGGTATTGAGCCAATTTTAGTGCTCAATAAAACCGATTTAATTGACGAAGCAGGCCTTAGCGAAATACAAAAAGTTCTCGATATCTATCGTAAACTTGATTACCAAGTACTCCTTGTTAGTAATATATCAGGCGATGGTATTGATAAATTAAAAGAAGTACTTGTTGATAAAAATAATATTTTTGTTGGCCAAAGTGGTGTGGGGAAATCAACCCTCGTTAATACTGTATTGCCTAACGCTGAAATATTAACTAAAGAAGTATCTGAAAACAGCGGCTTAGGCCAGCACACAACAACAGTTTCGCGACTACACCATTTACCAAGTGGCGGTAACCTAATCGACTCGCCAGGAATTCGTGAATTTGGATTATGGCATTTAGATGTTGAGCGTGTAACGTGGTGTTTTAAAGAGTTTAGAGAATTTATAGGCGGGTGCCGCTTTAGAGACTGTAAACATTTAAACGATCCGGGTTGCATAGTTAAAGAAGCTGTAGCCGATGGCAGAATTTCTCAATTGCGCTTTGACAGCTACCACCGAATTTTAGAAACAATGGCCGATGGCCGTGCAGGCGCCCGTGCGCCTCGCGTATAATTTAGGATAAATACTGTGAGTTTAGACAAATTTAAAATCGCAATGCAGTACGCAATGCCAAAACATTTTATTTCACGCGTAGTAGGTAAATTAGCTGCTGCAAAAGCGGGCGCTTTAACAACTACTTTAATTAAACTATTTATTAAGCAATACAAAGTAGACATGAGCGAAGCGCAATACCCAGATCCGGCTCATTATAAAAGCTTTAATGAATTTTTTACTCGTCCTTTAAAAGACGGCATGCGCCCAATGGTAGAAGATAGCAATATCATCACTCAGCCAGTGGATGGCGCAATCAGCCAGCTAGGCGATATTGTTGACGGACAGCTAATACAAGCTAAAGGTCACGATTACAGCTTACAAGCGCTACTAGGCGGCTCACAAGATGACACAACACCATTTTTAGGCGGTAAGTTTGCCACTATTTATTTAGCGCCTAAAGATTACCACCGTATTCATATGCCAATTGATGGCACCCTAAGCAAAATGGTTTACGTGCCAGGAGACTTATTTTCAGTAAATCCACTTACAGCGCAAAACGTGCCTAACTTGTTTGCACGTAACGAACGTGTGGTAGCAATTTTTGAAACTGAAATTGGTCCGCTTGCAATGGTACTTGTTGGCGCAACAATTGTAGCCAGCATAGAAACTATTTGGGCCGGTACTGTCACGCCACCAGCAGGTAGCGATGTATTTAGTTGGAAATACCCAACCACTGGCGATAATGCCATCACGCTTAAAAAAGGTGAAGAAATGGGCCGCTTTAAATTAGGCTCTACTGTGGTACTTGCATGGGGTGCTGATAAAGCGGAAATACTGGACGATCAATTACCTGAAGTGGTTACTCGCTTAGGTACTGCGTTTGCAAAAATTAACGACTAAAGTCAATCGTTAATTAGAAATCAAAAAACCGCGTTTATTTAAACGCGGTTTTTTAATTTTGTAGACCTAGAGCTTGCTCACGTTAAAAGCGTCAGTTTTTGGTTTCTTAACGCCACATGTAATAACAGGCACAAGCCCCTCAAAAACCTATTTACCACACTCTTTACACTCTAAATCTTTAATCACTTTAAAGTGCTGTTGTTTTAAAGTAAGCGCATGAAAGGTTATAAACACACCCCCCTCTGCATGCCCCAGCAATAAATTGAGCGTAAGTTGCGCCTGCATAGAGCCTATTACACCAAGTAGCGGGCTGATAACCCCTGCGTTACTGCAATTTATAACGGGTGTAGCTTCGCTTTGTGGAAAAACACAGCCATAACACGGGCTATTACTTTGCCTAAAGTCAAAGCCCATTAACTGCCCTTTAGTTGCGAGTGCAGCACCAGAAATTAACGGTGTTTTATTAGCAATACAATAACGATTAACACAATAGCGAGTGCTAAAGTTATCAGAGCAATCAAGTACTATGTCAGCCCCTTTTAGCATGTAAGTTGCGTTACTCTCATCTAACTTTTGGCAATGCGTTACTATTTCTATTTGATTATTAAGACTCGCTAATACTTTACCTGCGGCGGCGACCTTGTTTTGCCCTAAGTGATTTATTTTATAAAGCACTTGGCGCTGTAAATTTGAAAGCTCAACCTCGTCATCGTCAATTAAAATAAGCGTTCCAATACCCGCCGCAGCTAAATACAAAAGTGCTGGGCTACCTAACCCGCCTGCCCCAACAACCGCAACCGTTGAAGTTTTAAGCGTTAATTGCCCTTCAAGCCCTACTTCTTCAAGCAATAAATGGCGGCTGTATCGTAGGGTTTCTTTATCGCTTAGCTCATTCACTTTTACTGACCATATTAAGATTAGCCTTGTTAGTATTAATGTGCACTGCTTATGGCCACTTGCAGAGCGCTTATAGCCTCTACGTAATTATCAGCCTCGGTAATCGCACGCACTACGGCAACACTGCCTACGCCGGTTTTAGTTACCTGCTCAGCACGGCTTAAATCTATACCACCTATTGCTACTGTTGGATAACTTTGCATAAGTGGTACAAACTTAATGAGCTTTTCAAGACCTTGTATTTGACCTGTCATGTCTTTTGTTGTGGTTGGGTAAATAGCACCAAATGCCATGTAACTAGGGCGATAATTATGCGCACGCAGCATTTCATAAAAACCATGAGTCGAAAGCCCAAGCCTTAACCCAGCGTCTTTAATTGCTGCCAAATTAGCAATCTCTAAATCCTCTTGCCCTAAATGCACACCATACGCACCATGTTTAATAGCTAACTGCCAGTAGTCGTTTATAAATACCTGTGCGTTGTATTGCTTGCCCAGCTCAACAGCTTGCTTAATGAGCCCATCAAGCTCGTCTTGCGTTTTATTTTTAACACGTAACTGCGCTGTTTTAATGCCTTGTTGTAGGCACTTTTCTAACCAATCGGTACTATCTACAACTGCATATAAGCCAAGCGACTTACTTTCGCACGTTGCAAAATCAGCAGCCATATTAAAATCAAGCGGCACATCAAAATCGAGTTCATCACCAAGCCAGCTACCTGGCTCAATCACTTGTGGGTAATCTGCTAAATTAGTGGGAAATGAAGTCTGAGCAACCGGTCCAATTCCCTCGCCGTAGCGTACAGACTGTTTTAGCCCTTGGTTTATATATGCTTTAGCTAAAATAAAGGCGTCTTTTAATGGGTAGTCTTTAGCTAAACACGCAGCTATTACCGAAGCCATGCTACATCCGGTGCCGTGGTTATGCGGTGTTTGTATTTTTTGATTACCAAGCCAATACTCTTCACCATTTTGCGTAAAATTATTTACACAATAATCAATGCAATAACCACTTGGGTAATCCCAATGCCCGCCTTTAATAACAACGGCTTTTGCACCCCAGCTTAATAGCTTATTAGCCGCTTCTTTTATTGCCGCAGGGCCAATTAAATACACACCGGTTAATAACTGTGTTTCGTGGGTGTTTGGGGTTATTACATCCACCAGCGGCAGTAAACATTCTTTAATTGCGCTTACCGTATCTTCTTCTGTTAGTAAGTCACCGCTTGAGGCAATCGCAACAGGGTCATATACAATAACGGGAGGCACTGGCCACTTAGCTTTATAATGACTTATATGTTCACTGATTAACTGAATTTGCTGCACGTTAGCTAACATACCAATTTTTATCACTTTGGCTTTCATGTCTTTTTCAAGCGCTAGTAACTGCGATTCAATAATATCGGTAGACACTGCATTAATAGCCTCCACACCTAAACTATTTTGCGCAGTAAGCGCTGTAATTGCCGTGCAGCCATGCACACCAAAACTTTGCATTGCTTTTATATCAGCTTGAATGCCTGCACCGCCGCCAGAGTCAGAGCCGGCAATTGTCCATACTACGTTATTCATATTTTTTCCTTCACTGCTGATGCCAAAATGGCATCCCCATTGTAGGGGTTGATGGGGCTGCTACGTCTTTTTCCGGCATCGCTTTTGCTTTGTATGCAAAGCGCCCCGCTTCAACTGCGGCTTTAAATGCGCGGCTCATAGTAATTGGGCAACCCGCCCCTGCAATGGCTGAATTTAATAATACCGCATCATACCCCATTTCGAGTGCTTGGCAGGCATGCGATGGCAAACCTAAACCTGCATCTACTATTAATGTGGTATCGGGTAAGCGCTCTCGAATAGTTTTTAAATTATAGCTATTTAACAAGCCTTTACCTGTGCCTATTGGCGCCCCCCACGGCATAAGCACCTCACACCCCAGCTCATTTAAGCGCTGGCAAAGTACTAAGTCATCGGTGCAATAAGGCAATACTTTAAAGCCATCATTAATTAATATTTTTGTCGCTTCAAGTAGTGCAAAAGGGTCAGGCTGTAAATTGTAATCATCGCCAATCAGCTCTAGCTTTATCCAATCGGTGGCAAATACCTCTCGACACATTTTTGCAAGCGTTATGGCCTCTTTAACACTATGGCATCCTGCAGTGTTAGGCAGTATTTTTAAACCGGTGTTTTTTATTAACTGCCAAAAGTCATCACCTGCCGCTGCACTTTGTTGGCGCCTAAGCGACACGGTTACAATTTCAGCTCCAGAGGCGACTATTGATTGGGTCATAATATCGGGCGACGGATAAAGCGCAGAGCCTATTAACAAACGACTCTTAATTTGCTCTCCATAAATAGTTAAACAGTCTTTCGTTTGCATGAGCTTTATCCGCCTTGAATGGGCGACAGCAACTCAACACTGTCGCCTTCATTAAGTACATAGTTACTGTGCTGACTTTGTGGAATAAATTCGCTATTAACAGCAACAGCAAAAGGCGCGGCTGCACCAAAACTTTGAAGTACCTCAACAAGCGCTTTGCTATTCACATTAAGTAGCTCGCCATTAATTGTAATGTTCATTTTATTCTCACTCTATTCGTGAAACTGCTTGCGCCACTAATGCCGGCGCCAACATATAACCATGTCGATATAAGCCGTTAATGCTAATTACATTACCAACTTGTGATACTTCTGGGCGGTTATCGCTAAATGCGGGGCGTAATCCGGTTTGAATATTAAGTAGTCGTGCTTCGGCAAACCCGCTATGTACGGTATAAGCGGCTGAAAGTAATTCAAGGGTTGAGCGCACTGTTGCCGCGCCGCTGTCTTGCGATTCGATTTCGGTCGCACCAATTACATATTCATTATTGGGTTTAGGCGCTATATAAATTGGATAACGCGGGTGCATTAAACGCACGGGCCTGATTAAACTTACCTCTGGTGCGTATAACCTTGCTACTTCGCCGCGCACACCTCTAAGCGGTTTATCAACTTGAGTATTTTTAGCACCAAGCCCACGGCAATCAATAATGTAATCGAATGGTCGATTATTTATTTTGTTGTCGCTAATGGTTACGCGCTGATTAAATACAAACTTTACTTTGCGTTTGTTGAGCTGTGCAAAGCTGGCTTTATAAAATGCTTGGTTATCTATTTGCCCCTCGCAGGGTAAAAATAAGCCTTGATTAAAGCGCCCTGCAAGTTCAGGTTCAAGCATTGTAATTTGCTGAGCATTTATATGCTCGGCAGTATGATCAGCTAGCGGTTTTATACGCTGTGCAAAGCTTTGTAAATCGCCTTTGTCCTGTTGGTGCGCAATGACCAAAGTGCCTTGCTGCTGAAAAAAAACCTCACTTTCAAGTTCTGCAATAATGCTGGGCCAGCGCTTCATTGAATCAAGACCCATTAAAGCTAAATCAGCCTCGCACAAAACCGACTCAGCAAGCGGGGCAAGCATTGCTGCTGCCACTTTACCTGCGCTATTTTGTGTATGCTCATCGTCTGCTTCAAAAACAGTGACATAGTGCTGTTTACTTAATTCAAGCGCAGCTAAGCGCCCAGCTAAACCAAAACCCACCACCGCAATGTTATAAGACATGAAAACCTCCAAAAGCAGTTATTAGTAGGTGCGAATTCACTCGCACTTCTTCAACTTTTAAAAAAGCGAGGTATAACACCTCACCTACGTCTGCATCTCTTGCAATAATTGTTTTATACCGCTTTGTGGTAAATCTCTGAGCCTGTTTGCTTAAACTCAGCTGATTTAGCTTTCATCTCGGCTTCTACATCAACCATTTTGATTTCAATAGCCTCGCCAGCATCATTTGGATCAATACCGCGTGTTTCTAAATCTTTAGCGTAATCGCGTACTTCTTGGCTAATTTTCATAGAGCAAAATTTAGGACCACACATAGAGCAAAAGTGAGCTACTTTGCCTGATTCTTGCGGCAAGGTTTCATCGTGATATTCACGAGCACGGTCAGGGTCTAAACCAATATTAAATTGGTCATGCCATCTAAACTCAAAGCGTGCTTTTGATAAGGCGTTATCGCGCTCTTGCGCGCCTGGGTGCCCTTTTGCTAAATCAGCGGCATGCGCTGCAATTTTGTAGGTAATTAAGCCTTCTTTAACATCTTCTTTATTTGGCAGACCTAAATGCTCTTTAGGTGTTACATAACACAGCATTGCACAGCCGTACCATGCTATTTGAGCCGCCCCAATACCTGAGGTAATATGGTCATACCCTGGTGCAATATCAGTCGTTAGCGGGCCTAATGTATAAAATGGCGCTTCGTCGCAATGCTTTAATTGCTCATCCATATTGGCTTTAATCATGTGCATTGGTACATGACCAGGGCCTTCAATAAATACCTGTACATCGTGCTTCCACGCAATTTTAGTCAGTTCACCTAATGTGCGTAGCTCACTAAACTGCGCCTCATCGTTAGCATCAGCAATAGAGCCTGGGCGAAGTCCATCACCCAATGAAAAACACACATCGTATTGTTTTAAAATTTCGCAAATGTCTTCAAAGTGCGTGTATAAAAAATTTTCTTTATGATGCGCCAAACACCACTTAGCCATAATTGAGCCACCGCGCGATACAATACCGGTCACGCGTTTAGCCGTCATTGGTACGTAACGAAGTAATACACCCGCGTGAATAGTAAAGTAATCAACGCCCTGCTCGGCTTGCTCTATAAGCGTATCGCGGAAAATTTCCCACGTTAAATCCTCAGCCACACCGTTTACTTTTTCAAGCGCTTGATAAATCGGTACTGTGCCAATAGGGACAGGCGAGTTACGTACAACCCATTCGCGCGTTTCGTGAATGTAACGCCCCGTTGATAAGTCCATCACGGTGTCTGCACCCCAGCGGGTAGACCACACCATTTTTTCTACTTCTTCTTCAATAGATGAGCTGACCGATGAGTTACCAATGTTGGCGTTAACTTTTACTAAAAAGTTACGACCTACAATCATAGGCTCTGTTTCTGGATGGTTTATATTATTTGGTAAAATAGCGCGACCACGGGCTATTTCGTCGCGTACAAATTCTGGGGTAATAAATTCAGGAATACTCGCACCAAACGACTCGCCTTTATGCTGAGCGGCTAGTAATTCTTTACGAATTTCTGCACGTCCCATATTTTCGCGAACGGCTACGTATTCCATTTCAGGAGTTATAATCCCTTGGCGTGCGTAGTGCATTTGCGTTACGTTTTTACCCGCGATACCACGGCGAATTTTTGGAAGGTGATCAAACCGAATATGATCCAGTCCTTCATCTGCCATGCGCTGCTGCGAAAACTGTGACGTCACTGACTCTAAAACCTCGGTGTCACCACGGTTTTCAATCCATTGCTCACGAAATTTTGGTAAGCCTTTGCGTACATCAAGTTCAAAATTAGGATCTGTATAAGGACCCGACGTATCGTAAACACGTAGCGGATCATTTGACTCATAAACAGGGTTTTCATCTGTGCCGCCAATAAACGTATCACTTAATGTGATTTCACGCATACCAACGCGCACGCCAGGCTGGATACCTTCAACGTATACTTTATGAGAATTTGGGAACGGTTGACCCGTTAAGTTATAAATATATTCAGACGCGGCAGCACGAGTTTCTCGGCGTGACGCTTTATTTGTAGTATTTGACATGACTTACCTCATTGCTTAAGGGTTGTCTTGTCAGATATTCCGAGGAATAGAGAAAGATCGTAAAGTAGCGTACATGCTACTTTGCAGCCTAAAAAAACAAAATCACTTTATTGTGCGCATAAAAAAAGACGCACAAGCGTCCTGATTTAGGCAGCTTGTTCCCTACGCAGGTATTAACCTGATCAGGTTCACGGATCCCGCTTTCGCGATCTCAGCCACAAACTAATTACTTAGCTTTGGCACTCCGACAAGTATTGATATATAAATTCTGTTCATTGATTTGAAGGTATTACCCAACAAATCTGCACTGAGTGTACGTCAGTTAAAAACTGCCCGCAAGGGGCTGTTTTTCAAAAACTTAAAATTATTTAGGGATAAACACAAATGTTTGCTCGCCTTGCATGACTAATTGCTGGTCTTGCATTTTAAGCTCGGCACCTTGCTTTAAGGCTTGCAATAGCTGCTGCTCAAACTCATCAAGGTCTTCGCCGCACGACTTGCGCGTCATTCCTAATTTACTTACGGTAAGGTTACTTTCTTCAAGCGAGCCCTCACCAAAAAATTTGTTACAGCCAGCAAAACCGTTTACTTGCAGTGCCTCAATAAAGCTCATTGATGCATTAAACGAAGGTGGAATTGCTAAACCATCAACACGTGATAATTGCCATTGGGTGTATTTAAGCTGCTCACTGGTAACCGTCCCTGTTGATGCGCAACCAACACATAAACCGACTATAAGCATCGGTATTGCTGCTAATTTCATGCTACTACTAACTAATTGTCTAATTAATATAATTGTAACAATATTTATGCCCTTTATCCGTTAAAAATGCATGTTTTAAATGTAAATTTTTGTTCTATGATAGTTTAAAAGTTATACAATTAAGCACTAAGTTGTAGTTTTGAATACGTTATCTATTTGCTCTGGTAAAAACGGCCTACCTTTTTCATTAACGGACGTTCCTATAACCAGTGCATTGAGCATTACTTTTTCATCGTTTTTACGTATAACCGTTTGCTTAAACGCAAATTTTAAACGACTAATACGCTGCGGCTCTACAGCCACATAAAATTCATCCCCAGGTAATAGTGAATGTTTATAGTCCATTTCGCTGCGCATCACGACTAGGTTAATTTTATCTTTCGCTAATTGAGCAAAATCAATACCGTGTGCGTACAAAAATTCATGGCGAGCATGCTCTAAATAATTAAAATAAACACTGTTATTTACGATACCTTGTAAGTCACATTCGTAATCACGTACTTTGAAGTCAACTTTAAAGGTCATATTAGTAATCCTGATTATTTAACGTATAATTGCCGCGTTTATAGCACATGTGTTTAAATAATTGCTACCATACGAGTCCCTAAAATGGAGTTAAGTAACCCAATGAACTTACGTTTGTCTTTAATTACTGCCGCACTTTTACCGCTGCTTGGTGCACCAATTGCAGCTAACGCTGATGATAGCGACCTAGAAAGAATTGTTGTAACCGGCGATTTTCAGCGCGAAAGCATTCAAACTTTAAGCGCGAGTGCGAGCTTATTCAGCGAAGATGAAATTAATCAACGTGGTGCAAGTTATTTAGACGAAATGTTAGGCAGTGCCGCCAATGTAAATTTTGCATCTGGTGCGTCGCGTGGTCGTTACATCCAAATTCGTGGCGTGGGACTTCGCTCACAATTTGTAGACCCTATTAATCCATCTGTAGGCTTAGTAATTGATGGCATTAACTATTCTGGTCTTGGTGGCAGCTCATTATTATTTGATATAGACCAAGTAGAAATTTATCGTGGCCCACAAGGTACACGCTTTGGCGCAGACGGTATGGCCGGTATGATCCAAATGGGTTCAGCTAAAGCCACGAGCGATCCAAGTTTAAAATTACAAGTAGGTGCTGGCACATACAACACACGTGAAGCAGGCATTGCAGCAAGCACAGGCTTAACAGATGACACTAGCGCACGCGTTAGCTACTTTCGCAGAAAGTCAGACGGTTACGTAGATAACTTGTATTTAAATGACGAAACACAAAATCAAGACGAGCAAGTAGCGCGTTTTAAATTAAACAGCCAGCTAACAGAGCATTTAAATACTGAGTTAAATCTTCATTATATTGATATAAACAACGGCTACGATGCGTTTACGCTTGATAACAGCCGCAATAGTGTTGCCGATGAGCCAGGGCAAGATAATCAACAAAGCTACGCAATCGGTGTTAATAATACTTACACGGGTTTTGACGCTTTTGATGTAAATCTAAACCTCTCGGCTATCGATACCGAATTACTTTACAGCTTTGACGAAGACTGGGTATGTAACGATACAAGTGAGCCAAAGTTATGTGCTGCAGGCTTACATCCAGATGGATACAGCTCAACCGATCTTTACAGCCGGGATCGCGACGACCAGTCTGTAGATTTACAGTTTAATTCTAAAACAGGTAACTGGGTTGCGGGTATTTATTACCAAAACCGTGACGTTGACTTAGAGCGCCAATACACATGGCTAGCAAGCCCATTTTCTTCAACTTACGAAACGAGTAACGTTGCTGTATATGGTCAAGTAGCAACTCCAATTGGTCCTAAAACAACATTAATTACAGGTTTACGTGTAGAGCAATACCAAGGCGACTACACCGATAGCAATGGCTTTATACAAGATACTGACGACGTAATGGTTGGCGGTAAAATAGCGCTTGAGTATCAAGTAATTGATCGTACGATGATCTACACCAGTATCACGCGTGGCTACAAAGCTGGCGGTATTAACTCAGAAGCACTAGCTAAAGCGAAAGATGAAGGCTTAAACCTAAGCGCTGATTTTTTCCAGCAACACACCAGTTTTGACCCTGAATATTTATGGAGCGGCGAATTTGGTGTTAAAGGCTCATCGCTTGATGACAAATTTACACTTCGCTTAGCTGCATTTTACATGCACCGCGACGATATTCAGTTAAAAGCATGGCAAGTAGAAGGCCAGCAATTTACCGGTTATGTTGATAACGCAAGTTCTGGTAGCAACTACGGACTAGAAGTTGAGGGTAGTTACCAACTAACCGATAACCTGTTTTTAACAGGCAGTGCTGGTTACTTAAATACTGAAATAGACGACTTTGTAACACAATCAGGCTTAAACCAAGACGGTCGTGAGCAAGCGCAGTCACCTAAATACCAGTATGCGTTTACTGCACGTTACAACTTTACTAACGCATTTTACGGCATGGTGGGTATTGAAGGTAAAGACGATTACTACTTCTCTGATAGCCACAACTCACAAGCACCAAGCAGCAACTTAGTTAATTTAAGCTTTGGCTACGAAGCAGACATGTGGGCAGTTCGCGCATGGGCTCGTAACGTGTTTGATGAAACGCTCCCTACACGTGGCTTTGAGTTTGGTAACGATCCACAAGATGGTTACCAAACGCATACCTATACACAACTCGGTGAGCCTCGTGTAGCAGGTGTTACGTTTACGCTTAATCTGTAAGGTATAACAGTTGGCTTTCAACTAAAAGCTTTCAGCAAGCAATAAAAAACACCGCGTTTAAATTAAACGCGGTGTTTTTATATAAGAAGTAAAAGTTTGTTGTAGACGTAGAGCTTGCTCACGTGAGAAGCGCTGCTTCTAATTACTTTAAACTAACCAAATAAAAAGACCTTAAAGCTTCGCTTTAACGCGTCAGCAAGCTGCACGCCTACAGGTCAAGCATCACGCTCTTTGCATATCAAATAAGTAACAATAAAACATGTGGTAGACGTAGAGCTTGCTCAAGTAAGAAGCGCTAAGCATAAACGACATATAATCGAACAGCTTTTTAAAGCTTCGCTTTAACGCGCCAGCAAGCTGTGCGCCTACAGGTCAAGCATCACGCTCTTTGCACATCAAACGCAATTACGTCTTTAATTTTCTCTTTGTTTGTTGCGAGCATTACCAACCTATCAATCCCCATTGCAACACCAGCGCACTGTGGTAATCCATGCTCCAGCGCCTTAATTAAACGCGTATCCATTGGCACTTGCTTTAAACCATTTTCTGCGCGGTATGCATTATCTTCATTAAAACGTTTAGCTTGCTCGCTGGCATTTGTGAGTTCGTTAAAGCCATTCGCTAGCTCCATATTTTTATAATAAAGCTCAAAGCGCCCTGCTACACGTGTATCGTGTTCACAAATTTGAGCAAGTGCCGCTTGAGAAGCTGGAAAATGATACACAAAACATGGCTTAGCCTGCCCTATTGTTGGCTCTACTTTCATACAAAATAATAATTGCAGTAAGGTATCTTTATGCGTTTCATTTTGGGCTATATCAGCAAACCCCTGCTCACAAGCAAGCTGCCTTAATTGCTCTATATTTGCGGTTAGCGGGTCAAGTCCGAGTGCTTGTTCAAACGCTTGCTGATAGGTAAGTCTAGTTGCAGGCTCGACACCTAAAACAAGCTGCATAAGCTCATCCATTTCATCCATAAGTGCAAATTCATCAAAACCTGGGCGATACCATTCCAGCATAGTAAATTCAGGATTGTGATGACTACCCGCTTCTTCATTTCTAAATGCTTTACAAAGCTGAAAAATAGCGCCTGAGCCTCCTGCTAACAAACGTTTCATGGCAAACTCTGGAGAAGTTTGTAAAAATAAAGGAAGCCCACCAGCATGCCCTGGACCTACAAATGTGGTATTAAAACTAGCTAAGTGCACATCGGTTACACTGGCAGCACTTAAGCTTGGCGTTTCTACTTCTAAAACATCACGTGCATAAAAAAATTCACGAATGCTACGTAATATCGCTGCGCGTTGCTTTAGTGTTTCAATGCTTGCGCTTGGGGCCCAAAGATCTGCTGACATATTTTCTCCAAAAAAAATCCCAGCGTAAGCTGGGATTTTATAAACAATGTTAAAGCTTACTTAACACGGCTTACGTATTCACCGTTACGAGTGTCTACTTTAATTACTTCGCCAATTTGTACGAATAATGGAACTCGTACTACAGCACCTGTGCTAAGCGTTGCTGGTTTACCACCAGTACCCGCTGTATCGCCTTTAAGGCCAGGATCTGTTTCAGTGATCTCAAGCTCAACAAAGTTAGGTGGAGTAACAGCAATTGGGCTGCCGTTCCATAATGTAATTGTACATAAGTCATTTTCAACTAACCATTTAACTGCATCGCCTAGTGCTTTTTCGTCAGCAGCAATTTGCTCAAATGTTTCGTTGTTCATGAAATGCCAAAATTCGCCGTCTGTGTATAGATACGCTAAATCAGTATCCATTACATCAGCACCTTCAACTGATTCACCCGATTTAAAGGTTTTTTCAAGCACCTTACCAGAGATAAGTTTACGGATACGAACACGGTTAAATGCCTGGCCTTTACCAGGTTTTACCATTTCATTTTCTAAGATACTGCAAGGCTCGCCGTCCATCATAATTTTTAGGCCGCCCTTGAACTCGTTGGTGCTATAATTCGCCATCGTTTCCTCTATTTATATTTTTTCGAGTAATCTACATGCCAATGATACAAAGAAATGAAGCAAATTTGCATAAAAACTGGCAAAAAGAATTAGCAAATGTAGTTACCTGCCCAAAAACCTTGCTTGAAATGGTCGGTTTATCGAGCCAAGTCCATGAAAACGACCTAAAAGCCCGTAGTTTATTTCCGGTACGCGTGCCTATCCCTTTTATAAAAAAAATACGTCAAGGCGATCCAAACGATCCTCTTTTGCTACAAGTTATGCCACGCCACCAAGAGTTTTTGACTAAATCGGGTTTTAATAAAGATCCTCTACTTGAGCAAGATAACGACCAACCTGGCCTTTTACATAAGTATAAATCACGTGTTTTAGTGATGTTTAAAACCGGTTGTGCTGTAAATTGTCGTTATTGCTTTAGAAGGCATTTTCCGTATCAAGAAAATCAGCTCAATAAAAAAAGCCTGCTAGAAACACTGAGCTATATAAAATCAGATAGCAATATAAACGAAGTGATTTTAAGTGGTGGCGATCCACTCATGGCCAAAGACGATGCAATAAGCTGGTTTTTAGATGAACTTGAGCAATTACCACAAATTAAACGAATGCGAATTCATAGCCGTTTACCAGTAGTTATACCTGCGCGAGTGACCGATGAGTTATGTGAACGATTAGCAAAATCGCCATTAAAAATTATTTTTATTAATCACATAAACCACGCAAACGAAATAGACGCTGATTTTAAAGCCGCTATGCAAAAGCTTAAACAAGCAAACGTAACGCTTCTAAACCAAGCTGTAATTTTAAAAGATGTGAATGATACGCTCGATGCACAAATAAATTTAAGCGAAGCGTTATTTGACGCAGACGTATTACCGTATTATTTGTATTTGCTAGATAAAGTTGAAGGGGCCAGCCACTTTGATATTAATGAAGCGCAAGCAATTGAAATAATGGCAGAGCTATTAAAAGCTCTGCCTGGATTTTTAGTGCCTAAATTAGTAAGAGAAATCGGTGGTCAAAAAAGTAAAACACCTATCGACCTTAAGCTAATTTAAAACAGCATTTAAACATATATATTTACGTTGTTACCCAGTGATGCAGTCGCCGATTTAGCCGGCGTTTGCGCACTTGACGATTGCGCTGCACCTTCAATAAGTGCAAGCGCCGCAGCGCCATCAGCTAATTGCTGCTTTTTAGATAAAGCAGCAGTGTAAAGCTCGCTGCCTTGGCCTGAACCAGACATAGCTGGTAAATTTCCACCTGATATATTCATAATTATAAGCCTTAATCAACCTGACTTTTAAATGTAATCCACGTATTATGTCGGCCATGCAGCACAAAGCTTTAGGAAAACCATGGATTCTATTATTGAACAACTCAACACTAACTTAAAAATTGTTTATCGTCAGGCACTTGATGCCGATAAAAAATTAGACGAATTACAACAACAAGGCCATGGCAAATTTAAAGCCTTATTTACTGCCGATTCAGGCTTTAATTTTGAAGCAAAACGCTTTAAGCCTTATGTTCTTGATGTAGCCGCTGACGTAGAAAGCTTATCTAACGATGGTTTTGATGAAGAAAAGCTTAAAACAACCGTTATTAAGTTACAGCAAATACTAACGCTGTTAGCTACTTTTAAGTAATGTAATCAGCTTAAAAAAATGCCGCTATTTAGCGGCATTACTATTTTAAGTTAATCTAAACTTGGTAATATTTGTTCACCAAACCACTCTGTTAGTAAGCGTTTTTCGTAATAGAATGATTCGTCGCGGCCCATTTTAATTTTATCCATAAAGCCCATATCTTTAAGCTCCACATCAGTATCTTTACTTAGCACCGTACCGTCGTTATCGGTTAACGAATAATCTAGCTTAATGCGTGGAAAATAAATGGGTTTCACTACACGAATTTCATCCATACCGCCATAACGCACATCACCCGCTAAATCTAAATCAGTAAACTCTACGTTTAATTTATAATCTTTTGGCAATTGTTCGGCTAGCTTAGCCATATGCTTTTCGAAACTTGCTGCCACACTTTTGTGATATGAGCTCTTAGTTTGATTTGACGCTCGCACATCACGATAATCATTAAAGTCATGCCATTTAACAACAGACTCGCCCGCATGGGCAAGTGCAGGCAATGCGATACACATTGTTGCTGCTATTTTTTTAACTAAATTCATATCTTTCTCCAAAGAGGTAGACCAATCACAAAGGTGTAGATTGGAATAAACCTAGCATTAGCTATTACTACATCCAGTTTAGCACTTGTTTATTAACTATAACTTAATCTTACGTATAAAGTGTTACTTATAGCGAGCGAAATGTAATCAAAGTTATTAATATTAATTCATATAAATATCATGATTTACTATAAATAATAAAAGTCACAGATAAAGCATGTAAACCATCTCAATTTATGGTGAAATTAGCTTAATTGATAAAAGGTACCCACGGAGCTTTCATGACTATTTTAGTAACCGGTGGCGCAGGCTATATTGGCTCGCACACTGTTTTAGAACTTTTACAGCAAGGTAACGATGTTGTTGTTATTGATAATTTAAGTAACTCATCACAAGAATCACTTGCGCGCGTAAAGAATATTACAGGCAAAGAAGCCACTTTTTACCAAGGCGATATTCTCGATAAACCCTTTTTAGACTCTGTATTTGCAAAACACACAGTTGATAGTGTTATACATTTTGCAGGTTTAAAATCAGTGGGCGAGTCGGTTGCAAAGCCTGTTGAGTACTATCAAAACAATGTACAAGGTACGCTTACGCTTGTTGATGCAATGCGCGACGCAGGCGTATTTAAGTTAGTGTTTAGCTCGTCAGCCACGGTATACGGCGACCCTGCAAGCTTACCAATTAAAGAAGACTTCCCTGTAGGTGGTACTACTAACCCTTACGGCACATCTAAATTAATGGTTGAGATGATGCTGCAAGATATCGCTAAATCAGATGAGCGCTTTGCGTTTGCTATTTTGCGTTACTTTAACCCAGTGGGTGCACATGAGTCGGGCTTAATTGGTGAAGATCCTAATGGTATCCCAAATAACCTTTTACCGTTTATCGCACAAGTAGCTGTAGGTAAATTAAAGCAACTCGCTGTATTTGGTGATGACTACGACACAGTTGATGGCACAGGCGTGCGCGACTACATTCACGTTGTAGATTTAGCTATTGGGCATTTAAAAGCGCTTAATAAAATTGCCAGCAGCACAGGTGCATTAGTTTATAACCTAGGTACTGGTAATGGGTATTCTGTACTACAAATGGTTAATGCATTTATTAAAGCAAGCGATCAGGCTGTGCCCTATCAGGTTTCACCTCGCCGCCCTGGTGATATTGCAGCGTGTTATGCCGCACCAGAAAAAGCACTTAATGAACTTGGCTGGGAAGCAGTACGCGGTATTGATGAAATGATGCAAGATACGTGGCGTTGGCAGTCAAATAACCCTAACGGTTATAAAGGTTAATTAAAACAAGCTTCGCCTTTAAAATAAGTGCGCGGTATCGAGCCGCGCATACCGAGTATCTTAAATACCGAATTCAATTTATGGCTGCGTCCTAGGAGTAGAGCTTGCTCACGCGAAAAGCGCAGCTTTTAATATTCAAACTGATTGTTACCTACTTTTGACTTTTCTAAAGCGCAGCGACCTCTTAACCTCTTTGTGAATAAATCACTTAAAATCTTATTTCACTAAGAGGAGTAAATGAGAAGAGACCAAAGCATATAAATTACGAGCTTCGCTCGTCACGCTAGCAAGCTGGGCGTCTACAAGTAATTTAACCACAGCGTTAAATTTTGACTGTAGGCATGAAGCTTGCTCACGCGAAAAGCGCAGCTTTTAATTACTTATATTTAATTACTCATATCTAATATCTAACAAAAATATTTTTTATGTCTGCGCCCACTGTCTTAGCAAGTTATGATAAACCCCTGTTAATTGAATAATCTCTGGGCTATCTTCTACTTTGCTGCGCAAACTTTGAATCGACATATCTAAATCAAAGAGTAAACCACGTTTTTCGTCGCTGTTTACCATGCTCTGTAACCAAAAAAATGAGGCTAATCTGCGCCCACTCGTTACAGGCATTACACGATGTAAACTCGTTGAAGGGTACAACACCATACTGCCTGCGGGCAGCTTTACACTATGTGAGCCATAAGTGTCTTCAATAACAAGTTCACCGCCCTCATAATCTTCGGGGTCATTAATAAATAACGTCATTGATACATCTGTACGGATTTTTACTGGCGTACCCGGTACTTGTCGAATTGCATTATCTACATGCACACCAAACGATTGCCCGCCTTGATAACAATTAAATAACGGAGGAAAAATTTTTGCAGGAAGCGCCGCCGACATAAACAAATTACTGCGCGCAAGTGCTGCCATTATAATGTCGCCAAGCTCTTGGCATTCAGGGCTATTTTCAGGTAGCTGTAAGTTATTTTTTGCTTTGGTTGATTGATGCCCTGCGGTAATACTGCCATCGGCCCACTGGGCTTTAAGCAAAACCTCATGACAATAAGCCACTTCTTCTTTCGTTAATAGCTCTGGAATTTTAACTAGCATGTGCGCCCTCTCACATTTTCATCAAATAATTAAGGGCAGAGTTAACTCTGCCCTTTTATGCCGTACTTATTTTACTCTTAGAAAGAGTAGCTCGCAGTTAAGCTAAACTTACGACCATCACCTGGTACAAAGTGTCCACCACCTAACTGGTCAACGTAATCTTTATCACCTAAGTTTTCACCATTAAACTGTAGGCTCAAATCTTTTGATATGTCATACGCAACCATCAGGTCAAAAATAGTATAACCTGGCGCACGAGAGCGTGTTGACGTAGTCCCGTTGTAACGCTCACCTACATATTGCGCACCTAAACCAAACGATAATTTATCCGACATATCGTACGTAGTCCAAACACTTGCGCTATTTTTAGGTGTACGTGCAAGCTCGTTACCAATTTGAGTTGCGTCGTCGCCTAATGCTTTAGTTACTTCGCTATCTTGGTAAGTGTATGAAGCAATTACAGTCCACTCTTTAGTAATTAAGCCTGTTGCTGAAAGCTCTAAACCTTGTACGCGCTGTTCACCACCGAGTATTTCATCACTTGAGCTATCTGCAAATGGGTCATCAGTACGGGCATTGGTTTTTTCAGTACGGAAAAGTGCAGCATTAGTTTGCAGGCGACCATCCATTAGGCTCCATTTAGTTCCTAATTCATAACTGCGGCTTTCTTCTGCGTCTAAATCAGCTGCATTTGAACGCGTAGATACCGTTAGCCCTTCAGCCGATGGGTTAAATGAATTACCTGCGCCTAAATATACACTGCCATTTTCTGCTGGTTTATAAACTACAGCTGCATTCCAGCTAAATAAATCGTCACTTGTAGAAATTAAAGCGCTTGGGTCATTGTAATCGTTATGGTAATCCGTAGTGAAGCTATCAAAGCGAATTCCGCCCGTAACTTCCCATTGCTTGTTAAGCGTTACTGTATCAAATGCATAAATAGCTTGGTTTTTAGCTTTAGCTTCAATGCTTGTACCGTCACGGCCGTACACACCCGTAAACGCAATTGTTGCGTCAGGGTTATATAAGTCGTTACGTATTTCATCTTCAATTAGGTTGTCTGGAGTTGTAGCGACTAATGCGTGACGTGTAAACGTTTCGTTTGCAAGTTCAACACCCACTACAACATCATGAGTAAAGCCAGCAAACTCATAGTTACCAATTAAATCAACTTGAAGTGCAGCAAGTGAATTTTCTGTATCACGTGTTTTTTCATCTGCAAAGGTAATATCAGTGTCGGTTGTAACCGAGAAATAACGCGGTGCAGTTGTTACTGATTCACGCTTAACTTTACCTAAACGACCTTGCACACGTAATGTAGTATTTTGAGAAAAATCATACTCATAACGAGCTGTTGTTGAGTAGGCTTCAATATCTTCGTAATCACGGTAAATATTACCGTAAAAGTTATCAAAATCGACAGGAGAAGGTGAGCGCGCGCTATCTGCAAGTTCAGCTACAGGCGTATCACTGTAAACCCAAGGAATACCGTAATCTGGTAAATTGTCTTGGCGTTGATACTCTAGGTTTAAATCAAAACGGCTGTTTGTACCAAGTCCTGTTGCAAATGCAAACGCAACAGCATTTGTTTCATTTTCAACATGGTCGCGACCTGCAACATCACCTTTATCAGTAAGAAGGTTTATACGTAGCGCGCTTGTATCGTTTACTTGAATGTTAGTATCAAAACGACCACGGTAATCGCTTTCTGTGCCTAAACGTAGCGAAACGTCGTTAAAGTTGTCTAACTTCGCCTTTTTACTTTCTAAATTAACACTACCACCTGTTGCGCCACGACCAGAAACTGCTGAGCCTGGGCCTTTTGCAACTTCAACGGCTTCAATGTTGTAAATATCACGTGTGTAACCTGCAACATCACGAATACCATCAACAAAAATATCATTTGTAGCACTAAAACCACGAATCGACATGCTATCGCCAGTAGGTGAGCCACCCTCACCTGCAGCTAAAGAAATACCTGAAACATTACGTAAAGCATCACGTAGGCTATCTACGTTTCTATCTTTCATTACCGCTTGGTTAATTACCGTTACAGTTTTAGCTGTATCGAGTAGCGGTTGAGTGTATTTATGCGACGTTGATTTTTCTACAACATAGCTAGACTCAGTTTTAGTTTCTGCTTTGGTTACCGATAGTTCTTGAACATCCTGTGCACTTGCCCAAGTTGAAAGCGTAGCTGTAACAACCGCTGCAATTGGCTTCACGTACGCATTTCCTTTATTCGATGGCTTACTCATGGTTACTCCGTAGTTTTTATTAAGCACTTAACTATTGTTAATTTAAGGTACATATTTAATTTCGGCGAAATCCTACCATTCAAACAATGCAATGTAAACGATAACTGTTATCAATTGCATTGCTATGTAAATTCCTATATTGTATACACACTCAAAAATTAACAGTAATTACGTCCTTGTAATTACTTGTCGTAACTTTCAGGATTGTTGTTAAGTAATGCGAAGCTTAATTAAACCAATTAGCGTAGTTATCGCGCTTTGTAGCACCATGGCAGTAAAAGCCGACACTGTTAGTGAGCTAGAACAACTCGTTAATAAATGGCTACAAATAGAAAATCAAAACACAGAATTAAATACTCATTGGCTTGAACAAAAAAGCAGTATGGAGCAAACCTTAACGCTTCTAAATGCCGAGCAACAGCAACTTAGCGAGCTTAATCAGCGTAGAAAAAAAAGCACCAGTGAGCTTGCCCAAAAACGCGAACAGCTTGTTACTAAGCAATCAGAACTTGAAAATGATCAACAGCAATTAAACGATCAACTAGCACATATTTCTCAGCAATTACTTTCATTACAAGTGCAATTACCCCCGCCACTTTTAAGTAGTTGGAAAAACGCAGGTGATTTAAGCGACTCACAACTCAGTACAACTGACAAATTACAAACAGCGCTAAAAATGCTGACCCTACTTAATGATTTTCAACAACGTATTTCTATTCACGAAATGGCTATTAAACACCCTGACGGGCAAGAAGTGTGGGTAAAGCAGCTTTACTTAGGTGCAGCTCAAGCATGGTTTGTAAGTGAAGATTTAAGTTACGTAGGTATTGGTTTTCCAAGTGACTTAGGTTGGCAGTGGGAATTTGACCCAAGCATTAATGCTGAGCAAGTTGCACTGGGTATTGCTGTACAGCAAAAAAAGCGCGCTGCTGATTGGGTAACACTCCCAATATTAAGTTATGTAAATAAAAACCAGCAAGGGGCTAAATAATGGCTACTAACAGCATAATTGCAGCATTTAGCGCCACAGTGTTACTTTTTAGTGCAAATATTTCTTTTGCAGCTAGCAGTGATGATGCTAAACAAAGTATTTTAAGTGATATTAAAACAGCGCAACGTACTCTAAATAAAACTCAAAATAGTATTTCAAAAGAGCAAGCTACCCTTGCAAAGCAAATTTTTACCAAGCAGCAATCGCTCAGTAAATTACGCGAACAAGCCGCCGTTAATCGCCGCCTAGCTGACGAAAACACATTAAGCCTTGATCAGTTACAAACCCGATTAGACACTTGGCAACAGCAGCAGCAATATCAATTAAACTTACTTAGCCGTTTTGTGCGCCAAAATACCAGCAATAGTGATAGCAGTAACGAGTCGACTAATAATCAAAACGAGTTATTAAGCCGCGTTATATCGCAAATTAATAATCAAGAACAGGCACTTTACCCACACTTTAATAAGCAATCGATTGTGCTCGGTAATGGCGAATTAAGCCAAGCTAGTACTCTTCAAGTAGGCCCTGTTGCATGGTTTAGTACGCAAACTCCTAAACTTATGGGCTTATTAAATTTGGATGATGAATCTAGTGCATTAAAAGTAGCGTTAGTGCAATCAACAAGTAACGATAACCCACTCGATAATACTTTAAATCAAAACGGTGCAGGCTCAACATTACTTACTTTTGATCCTAGTTTAACGCACTTAGTAACGAGCCAAGCTCAACAAGAAAGTCCGCTTGAACACTTAGAAAAAGGCGGCTTATGGGCTATCCCTATTATTTTGTTTGCCTGCTTTGCACTAACTATTGCGCTATTAAAAGCCGCACAACTACTGTGTTTAAGTAAAATTAAAATGCACTCTCAAATGCAATTACAGCAATTTTTTAAAGCTGAAAATAGCAGTGAATTTGCAGGTATGCAGCAGCAGTTATTTAACTTAACGCTGCAAAGCGAAAAAGGCCAAGTACGAGACGATCAATTATTTAATCAGTTAATTCACGATAAGCATAAACTCGATAACTTTATTGGCGCTATTGCCGTTACAGCTGCAGTAGCTCCACTACTTGGCTTGTTAGGTACTGTTAGCGGCATGATCGAAACATTTAAAATGATGACCTTGTTTGGCTCAGGCGACCCAGAAGTTGTATCGGGCGGTATCGCACAAGCCCTTATAACAACTGAATTGGGTTTAGTCGTGGCCATACCTGCTCTGGTATTAAATGCACTGCTATCGCGTAAAGCAAAAGCGTATTACAGCCAACTAGAAGGCTTTGCATTACAGCTAAGTCAACTAGAAAAAGGAGAAACCAATGTTTGAGAAAATCGTTAGTAACCCTATTTGCTGGTGTATTCTTTTACTCGCTTTATTTGTATACCAGTTAATTTTTCATGACTTACTGCACCTTAAACAATACCAAGCGCAGCGTAAAGGTTACTGGCAAGAGGTAAGCTCTATTTTAACTGCAGCGCTTCCGCTACTTGGTTTATTAGGCACTATTGTTGGTTTGCTTGATACATTTAAAGTAATGGCGCTGGGCCATAACGAGTTAATGAGTGACGCCATTGGTGATGCATTACTAACAACTCAATTGGGCCTTGTGTGCGCTATTCCTGCGTGGTTAATGCAAGCGTATTTAGCGTATTCGCAGCGTAACCCTAAGTTACATACGTTAAGTAAGCAGTTAGGGTAACACTATGCAATCACGTTTAAAGCACAAGCTAGAGCAAGAAGCGGGGCAACATATTGATATGTCGCCACTACTTGATGTGGTATTTATATTGCTAATATTTTTTATTGTTACAACCGTATTTGTACGCGAAAGCGGTGTTGAGGTTGATAAACCACAAGCCGTATCGGCCAGTCGTCTTGAGCAGCAAGTTATATTTTTAGCAATAACCGACTCTCAACAAGTATTTTTTGATGGTAGCCAAATTGGTGTTGCTGGCGTGCGTAGTAGTGTCGAGCAAATGTTAAAACAGCAACAACGCCCTGTAGTTATTCAAGCTGATAAAACGGTACCTACTGAGTTACTTGTTCAAGTAATTGACGAAGCAAAGCTGGCAGGCGCGGCGCAAGTTAACTTAGCGACCAAGCAATAATATGCACACGATTAACTCGCCTCAAAAAACAAAAAACAATCGCCATCCACTTTTTGCATTTGGCCTTAGCTTAATTGTACTTAGCGCCGCATTACTACTTTTATGGCTTGGGCAACTTGCAGAGCATCATATACAAGACAAAGTCGTTGTACGTGAGATTGCCATGGTGGCACTGCCACCGCCCCCTCCACCATCAATATCGCAACAGCAAACAAGTGAGCCAATGCAGAGCTTAGCGGTAGAAGGTGCAGGCGCGTCTATTCAAGCCGTAAAAATTAAGATCACCAGCAATTTAAGTATTGTAAAACCCGATACACCCAACGTAAAAGTAAACGCGCCACAATGGCAATCAATGAGTGTAAACTGGGATGCATTTAGCTTAAATCAACTCGATGGTCTCCCAACTTTGCTTACTCCTGTTAAGGCCGTTTTACCAAAAAGCTTAACCCGTCGAGGTGTTGATGTATTTACTGTAAAACTCGATGTATTTATTGATGAAAGTGGCAAGTTAAGTTTAATTGAGGTAGTACAAAATCCATACCCTGAACTTAAACCAGCTATCGACAAAATTATTAAACAAAGCCGCTTTAGTGCACCTAAAAAAGAAGGTGAAACCGTACGCGCTCGCTTTATTTGGCCAATCGAATTTAAACCTTAAGCCTATTAAAATGAAAAACATGAATGTAATTAAAACGCTAAAACCATTAACTCGCGCAGTTATCACTACTTTAATGTGCTCACTCCCTTTATTAGGTGTAAGTAGCGTGCATGCAAGCGCCGTGAGTACACCATTAAAAAGTGCGCCACTAAAAGTAACTTTATCGCCTAGCGATCCAACATGGCAGTTAGCTATAAATAATAAATTACTGGGTCCTACAGAAGTTCTTATTGAGCCGACCGAGCGCGGTTTTGCTCGCCAAGTACAACCACTATTACAAGCCGGTAATTACAGTGAAGTTGCGGCGTTATTTAAAGGCCGTGATATAAGCCAAGATAGCACTGCTTTAAACCTATTACGTGCACAAGTACTGCTTTCAACAAAAGACTTTAATAACGCTGAACTAGCTTACCTAGCGTGTTTAAAAGCCTCACCTGATTTAGTAAAAGCACACCAAGGTTTAAGCCTTTTGTACATGCAACAAGCAAAGTATGACAAAGCGCAAACACACCTAGTTAACAGTATTAAACTTGGCCAAGCTGATGCACAAAGTTATGCGCAACTTGCTTATATTCATGTTCAGCACAGCCAACCTTGGAGCGCAGTAGCGGCGTACCGCCAGGCGCTAATGCTAGCGCCAGAAACAAACCAATATCAGCAAGGGTTACTATTTGCTTTGATTGAGTCTGGTGATTTAGGTCAGGCAAATGCATTATTAAAAGAGTTACTCAATAAAAACCCTGATAATGCAGAACTTTGGCTACAGCGCGCACAAATTGCACTGCAACTTGAGCAAAATAAAAATGCGCTTGCTGCTATTGAAGTGGCCTTAAAACTTAACCCTAAAGATACCAGCAACCAGCTTTTAGCAGCCCAGCTACATTTAAGTGAAGGCAGCACTGAACGCGCTGTTAGTTTATTAAAGCAAGGTTTAACACACGCAAATAAAAAACAGCAAATTGAGGTTATTAATACCACGATGCAAACTTTAGGCTGGCTTGTATCGGAGCAAAAATGGGATTTAACTAAAGAGCTAATAGGCAGCGCAAAAAGATTAACTAAGCAGCTACCCCGTGATGAACAAGCTCAATTTTCTGTATACAGTGCACAACTTGCTATGCAGCAAGGTAATACTACGCGCGCTCTTAAAAGCTTAAATAACGCACTTAAAATAAACCCGAATTTAGGTGATGCCCTACTTAGTTTAGCTAGTATTTATCGCAGTAAAAATCAGCTTACCCAAGCTAAACTTATGTATGTTCGTGCACAAGCCCTACCTGATTATCAACTATCGGCATGGCTTGGGTTATCGCAAATAGCGATTGATTCTAAAGACTATTCGAGTGCGCTCAAGCATCTTAGAAGAGCATTACAAGCAAACCCGGAGCGCCAAGACTTAATTACTAATATTCGCGCCCTTGAGAATATAGTACGCCAAGAAGGATAAGTTTAACGCCGTGGTTACATTTACTTGTAGACGCAGCGCTTGCTGGCGTGACGAGCAAAGCTCGTAATTTCTATATGCAATAAGATCTTAAGTGATTTGTTCACAAAGAGGCTAAAAAGAAGCTACGCTTCTCACTTGAGCAAGCTCGTCTACGATATATATTAAAGCGTTACCAATTTTGCATTTCGACTATGCGCGATTGCGTGCGCGCATATTCAAAGCTCAACTTTTTACCTTTATACAAATGTTCAATGTCGGTTTGCGCATTTATTACCAGCAATTTATGGCAATCGTAAAACTCATCTACTAAGGCAATAAAGCGCCGTGCTTCGTCGTCAAAGGTGTGCTCATCAAGCGTTTGTTTTTCGCGTTGATAACTATCTTCTATACCGTGAACAATAACTTTACCCGTTGCTTTAACACCCATTTGCGGCACGTTCGATACATATAACACATCAAATTGCGTTGCTAAAAACATATAGTCGTTAGCACTGCGCGGGCCTGAGCATAGCGCCATAAAATCAATCATCAAGGCGTTATCGGCTTTTAATAAATAAGGTAAATTGCGGCCATGTACACTAATTGTATTTCTATATGTTACTTCTGCATAAGAAGCTAAAAACTCATTTTTAAAATCGTGATTAGATAAATTAATAAAATAGTGGCGACTATTTTTACCGTATCTAAAGCGGTGATCGTCCTCCCCCGCCACGCTAATTATATGGCAGTGACTATTAATTAAATCGATAGTAGGTAAAAATCGCGCTCGTTGCAGGCCGTTGTAATAAAGCTGCTCTGGCTTTGCGTTCGATGTGGCCACCAGCACAACACCTTGTTCAAACAACGCATTGAACAATCTCGCCATAACCATAGCATCGCCAATGTCGCTCACAAAAAACTCGTCAAAACACAGTACTCGAATATTTTTAGCCCACTGTTTTGCAATTAGGATTAGTGGATTTTTTTGACCTTGTAGCTGCGAGAGTTGGGCATGCACTTGCGCTATAAAATGATGAAAATGCAGTCGCTGCTTTTGCTCAGTAGGTAGGTTTTTATAAAATAAATCCATCAACATAGATTTACCTCGTCCTACAGGTCCATATAAATAAACGCCTTTTATTAAGGGCGCTTTTTGCCACCATGATGTGTGAGCTTGAAGTTGCTCGGTTAGCGTATTTAAAGCTTCCACTGCATTTTGCTGCGCAGCATCAAAACACAGTTCACCCGTGTCTATTTTTGCTTGGTAAAGGCTTAAAATTTGTGTGCTGTGCACTGTCATGGTATTTCACTATCGGCTATAATCGCGCCCATTGTAGCCGACTAAAAATGTGAACCAAAATGAAATTCCCTTGCCGCTTAGATAAATTTATTAGCCACTTAGCTGAAATACCGCGCACGCAAGCCCGCGCGAGTATAAAGCGAAAAGAAGTAAGCGTTAATGGCGAAGTAATCACATCACATAATTTTCAGCTAGCCCAGCAAGATGAAGTACTGCACCAAGGTACGCCTTTGGTATTTTTAGGTAAGCGCTATTACATGCTAAATAAACCTGTTGGCTATGTATGTGCTAACAGTGACGAGCTACATAAAACTGTTTTTGACTTACTTGATGAGCCAAATATGAGCGACTTTCACGTGGCAGGTCGCCTTGATATAGACACCACAGGGTTAGTTATTATTACTAATGATGGCGATTGGTCACATAAAATTACGTCGCCTAAAAGCAATAAATTTAAAACCTACCTAGTCGAAACTCAAGAGCCTATTACCGATGAAGCACTTGAGCAATTACGAACAGGTGTCATGCTGCATAACGAAAAAGATTTAACCCGCCCCGCTATAGCTGAGAGACTTGCTAATTACGGACTGCGTTTATCAATAAGTGAAGGTAAGTATCATCAGGTTAAGCGTATGCTTTACGCGGTAGACAACAAAGTAGTTGAGCTACATCGCGAGCAGATTGCGGGAATTACCCTAGATGAAAACTTGGCTAGCGGTGAATATCGACTATTAACAACTCAAGAAATCAAACTATAAAAGCGCTTTAAAGGAGCCTAAGTTTGGATATACTAGGGCGTGTTGAACTTTGTGGATTGAAATTTGTTCAATCTAGGGGCGATTTAATCGCGGCGCGAGGTTTGTAACCTAGTGGGCTAAGTAAAAATCGAGCAACAAAGAGTTAATCGCCCCTAGAAAGAACCCAAAGGGCAGAGCATGTTTGGCATTTATGCTGCGTTATCGCCTAATTATGGGGAATAACCACACTACATAGGCTCTGCCTTGCCTAAAAACCAAACATACTACTGCAAATTCAACCACCAACGTTCAACACGCCCTAACTAAAACAATATAGCCAAATTTTTACTTGAGCCTGTTGGCTTGCTCTACTAAAATAGCGCCCTTCAAAATCACTAAGGTCGGCCGTGTTAGTTAACTACAATCCCCCTATGAGTCCGTATTTAACAATACTTTTTCAGGATGACGACTTACTTATCGTTAATAAGCCAAGTGAGTTATTAACTGTTCCAGGTAAAGATCCTAAACATGCCGACAGCTTAATTAATCGCGTTAATCGTGTTTTTCCAACAGCGAGAATAGTACACCGCTTAGATATGGCGACTTCTGGCATACTGTGCCTTGCCATGAATAAAGCCGCGCACAGACATTTAAGTATGCAGTTTCAAGAGCGCGAAACAGCCAAACGTTATATAGCACGTGTATACGGACAACTTGAAGCTGAAACAGGATCAGTAGATTTACCCCTTATTTGTGATTGGCCTAATCGCCCTAAGCAAATGGTTGATCACGACAGAGGTAAACCTTCGCTTACGCATTTTAAAATACTTGAGCGTGAAGAAAATGCAACCCGTGTAGAGCTAACCCCTATCACTGGTCGCTCGCATCAACTACGTGTGCATATGTTAAGTCTGGGTCATCCTATTTTAGGTGATAGACTTTACGCCCATAAAGAGGCACTTGCTGCCGCTCCTCGCTTACAATTACATGCACAAATGCTGCAGTTGAAGCACCCAACCACTGAGCAAGTACTTACTTTTGAAGCCGAGCCTGAATTTTAACTGGCTCAAATACTTCGTAAATTATTAAACTTTTAGATAACTTTGCCGATACCTAACTAATTGTCATTAGTTAGGTGCGTTATGCTATTTTCACGGTTTTTAAAAGGCGCTTTTTATATACAGCTCAGCTGTGCGCTACTTTTAGCTAACCCTATCAGCGCGGCGGAACATATTGCCCCACCTAGCCTATCAAGTATTGAAAATAGCGACATTGAGCGACTTCTTCCAAGCGATGAAATAAAACCAATATTAGCGGGTGAAACAGAGTTTTTAAGCCTTTATAGCGAATATATGAGCGCTAATTTTAGAGGAGTCGTATTACTTATACCCGACTGGCACTCGACCCCAACCAACAACTCAGGCATGAGTTACTTGCGTAAAGAGCTTAATAATTTAGGTTACAGCACCTACGCAATGACAGTGCCCGACATTGATTGGCAAACTAGTAAAATGGCAGAAACAACGCCCAGCGAAACCGAAGCTGCGCCGAGTAACGCCGAGGAACCTGCATCACCCGACACAACAGCAAACGCCCAATCGCAGCCTGCAAAAGTAAAAGGAGAACCTCATTACGTTAATGCAATTGAAAAAGTAACCGATGACATACTTGATAACTATAAAATAAATCTTATCTCTCGTTTTAATGCGCTGTATCAAACCGCTATGGAAGATTCGAGTAATATAGTTGTTATAGCACAAGGTACAAGTGCTGGTGTGTTGTTGGAGTACTATGCAGATTTTCCAGATGAGAGACTGGATGCGTTTATAAGTTTAAGCAGTTATCTACCTAATACCAAGCGTAACGAAAGCTTGAGCCAAACGGCATCACTTGTTACACCCGCCTTACTTGATATTTACTACGCTAATGACAGCACAGACATTTTAATAAGCCTTAAAAATCGTCAGCGCTGGGTTAACCGAAATGCAAAGTTTGATTACCGCCAACGCCAGTTGTTTGGCCTGCGCGATCAACCCGATCAACACGCACGCCTAACAAAAGAAATAGACGGTTTTTTACGCCGACTTTTTTAAATACTCATAAGCAGCTTGAATATCTTGGCTCTTTTTAACAGCCAGTTCCATCATGTGTTTTGGTAGGCCTTGCGACACTAACTTATCAGGGTGGTGTTGCGACATAAGTTTACGATACGCTACTTTTATATCACGCTGCGTTGCATCGCTATTTAAACCTAATAACGCCAATGCTTGCGCACGGTTCATGTTATTATTTGGCGGTACATGATGGCCAGAGCCCTCACGGTAACTACTACTTTGACCTTGGTTTTGTTGCTGCTGATTAAACTGCTGTTGTTGCTTTCTAAAGTTAAACTCTGCTTGGTAGCGCTTTAATACAAATGCAAAACGTGTTTTAGAAATACCTAACTGTTTACTTACCTCTGCTAATAATTGCTTTTCTTGTTCGGCTAATACCCCGTCAGAAAATGCCATTTGAATTTGTATTTCTAAAAACAACTGTATTAGATCGTTTCGTTTAGCAAAGCGTTCTTTAAAATCGTGTACTGTTTCTTTAAGTGAAAAGTCGCTCTCTTTACCTGACTGAAATGCATGCTGGGCTTCGCGGCGTTCTTCGCCCTTTAAGCCCATTTCATCCATAAACAAGTTAGCCGCTTTTATATGTACTTCGCTAACACGACCATTCGACTTCGCAATATGCCCCATAACAGCAAAGCAGCTTGAAAAGAATAAAGCTTGGCGCTCATTCACGTCGTCACCACTAAATAAGCTAGAAAAACCACCTGCTTTATCAAAGTTATTTTTTAAGCTTTTATCAAATAAATGACCTAGGTATAAACCTAAAATGGCACCAAATATTTTGCCAAACATAAAGCCAAAACAAAAACCGAGAATTTTTCCCCACATCTATAATACTGCCTTCTTAAAAAATTGAGTTGTTACGCCTCAAGGCGTGTGTTTAATTGGTTTAAACGCTCTGGTGTACCAATATCATCCCACTGCCCTATATAGAGCTCAGTAGAGACTAAATGTTCATTTAGCTTTTCACGTAAAATAGGCCCTAAAGGGCGAATACCTTGCGTTAATCCTTTAAAAAAATCAGCCTGATAGCGGCCAATCCCCGAAAATGTATATTTTTGACTCTCGGCCGATAAATGGCTCAACGCAAAGTCGCCATTAGGATTATGTGGCGGATTTTCTATAAGCACTATGTGCGCCTCACCGGGCTGTAAATAAAGTTGCATTAGCGCACTTACATCATAATCGGTGTATACATCACCATTGACTACAATGAACGAGTCGCCCAACAGCGGTAACGCTTCAATTATACCGCCAGCCGTTTCAAGGCCACCTTCAACTTCTTGGCTATAAAGTATATTTACACCAAATTGGCTGCCATCGTTAAAGTAGTCTTTTATTTTATCACCCTGCCAGGCAAGGTTTATTACAATATCGGTAATGCCGGCCGCTTTAAGGTTATTTATATGGTGTTCAATAAGTGGTTTTTCTGCCACTTTTAACATTGGCTTTGGCATATTTTTCGTTAGCGGCATCATACGTTGCCCGCGCCCTGCCGCTAAAATCATCGCTTTCATGAGCGCTCCTTTGCTAACTTTTCAGTCACTTTGGGCACTATGGTATTTTTTGTCCACTCACTCAATGCTTTAAGCTCTGGATAATTTGCCGCTACTTCAATAATGTAATCAAGTGTCGGTAAAATATTATCTAAATAACCTGTTTTACCGTCGCGCAAATATAATCGACAAAATATACCCGCAGCTTTTAAGTGGCGCTGTAATCCGGTTAAATCAAACCAATATTTAAACTCATCGAATGAAGTGTTAACCAGTAAATTTTGAGTCGTAAATTCTTGATAAGCAAAATCAAGCAAGCTTGTTAACTCTTGTTGAGGCAGTTTAAAGTAGCAATCGCGCAGTAGCGATACCAAGTCGTAGCAAAGCGGCCCGCGTACAGCATCTTGATAATCTATAATTGCCCACTGGCCGTTACTGTTCATAATATTACGGCTATGGTAATCGCGATGAACGGTAACAGTAGGTTGCTCACGCATGGCCTTTATTAATAGATCTGAACTTGTTTGCCACATTACGTTTTGCTCTGCGCTTAGTGGCTCATTAATAAAGTCGCTCACTAACCACTGGCTAAATATATCAAGTTCTAGTTTTATAAAATCTTCGTTATACGCTTGCATAGCATAAGCTGCCGGCGTTTTTGCCCACTGAGCACTTAAGCTAATTAATGCTTGATAGTGCTCGGTGCGGTTTGCATCATCAAGCATGTCAGCTAGGTGCGTACTCCCTAAATCGCTGAGAATAAAAAAGCCCTGCTTTTCATCACTTGCAATAATTGTAGGAAGTAAAAAACCTTGCTCAACAAACACCTGGTTTAGCGAAATGTAAGGTTCGTTATTTACTTTTTGCGGATCTGAGTCCATCACTATTAAATGCTTATTATCGTGATTTAAACGGTAATAACGGCGAAAGCTAGCATCACCCGTGATCGCGTTTAAAGTATGCGACTTGGCATTAAGCTGTGTGTTTATAAATTGTTGTAAATTCTCAAAGCGTGTCATTTTATAAGATATCTATTTTTCACTAAGTTAATTAGGTCAATTACTGTAATTGCCATTATTTTCCTTTATTATGTGTATATTATATTAAACACACAGTATTAAGGTCGATAAATGAGCAAAACCTGGGGCATATTGATGCTAAGCGTAGTTAGCGCACCATCGCTTGCCGAAACTGAACTGGCACACAACCTTTGTGGCATTTCAATGCAAACCAGAGCTTGGCAACCACTTGAAGGCCTTAACCTTGGTGAAGTTGATATTCAAGCTGATGATGTAGAGCTACTTGGCACTCAAAGCGCTGAATTTACCGGCAATGTTGATATTAACACCCTTAAGATGAGTTTGTCCGCACAAACTGCGTTGATAGACAAACAGCGTGGTTTATTAAATGCAACGGGGCCAATCACTTATCAAGACTATGTAAGTAAAGTAAACAGCACCGGATTAAATGCCGATTTAAATAATTCAGAAGTCAGCTTGTTAGGCGCCGACTACAGCCTAACCGAACAACAAGGTAAAGGCGGCGCTGAAAAGCTCACTGTTAATCAGTCTGGCCTATTACTCATGAATGCAAGCTTTACTACTTGCCCAAGTGACACCCCAGTGTGGGAAATTGAAGCTGACGAAATAAACCTTTCACGCGAAGAAGGCTGGGGCGAAACATATAACGCCGTATTACGCATTCTCGATACACCGGTTTTGTATTTACCTTATTTTACATTTCCGCTGGATGAACGCCGTAAATCAGGTTTGCTTACCCCGACTATTTCAAGCTCTGACAAATACGGCCTTGAAACAATTACGCCGTACTATTTAAATATTGCACCTAATTTTGATGCCACTATTACGCCTCGTTATATGTCTAATAAAGGGCTGCAATTACAAACAGAGTTTAGATACCTAACAGAGCAACATGAAGGCTTAGTAGGGATTGAATACTTAGATAGTGATGATTCTGAGCCAGATTTGAATGAACGCTACATGTTTCATTGGCAACAACAAAGCTACCTAGGTGAAAACTGGCGCGCAAACGTTGATGTAACCAATGTAAGCGATGATAACTACATCACCGATTTAAGCTCAAATTACGCCAGTAAAACCGATACTCAGTTGTATCGTACCGGTTCACTTACTCATTTAGGTGAAACATGGCGCACCGATATTAAAGTACAAAACTTTGAAGTACTGGGCGATCACTTAGAGTCTTACACTGCTATACCGCAAGTTAATTTTACGCAAACTGCCCCATGGCGTTTTGATAATTTTGACTTTAGTGTATCAGGTGAAATTAGCCATTTTACTAATGATTCATCAGAAGTGGCCATAGACAGCGCAACTCGTGTACACGTAGAGCCTAAAGCACGCTATAACTATGCAACGCATGCATGGTCTTTTTTATCTGAAGTGAGCTTACTGCAAACTAATTATAAGCAAAGCGGAAACTTAACAGGCACGCAATACAGCGATACCGTATCGCGTACTATTCCTAAAGTACGTTTGTACTCTCAGCTTAATTTTGAGCGCGACGCATCTTACTTTTTTGAAGATGCTATACAAACACTAGAGCCGCAAATTCAATATTTATATACGCCTAATAAAGACCAGTCAGATATTGGTTTGTTTGATACAACCAAACTACAAGACGATTATTATGGTTTATTTAGAGACGTGCGCTTTTCAGGTGTTGACCGTATAGCAGCCGCGAATCAATTTACGTTAGGTGCTACAACGCGCTTGTTTGATAAAAAACAAGAAGAAGTATTTAATTTTAGTGCTGGCCAAATATTTTATTTAAGTGACGATGCCAAGCCAACAGAGCAAGGCTTAAACTCAGACACTAATTATAATGCACTATTTGCAGCTCAAACCATGTTACATTGGCACCGCCGTTGGTACCTCGCTGGAGGTATTCAATACGATACAGATGGCAAGCAAATGGTACAGTCAAATGTAACGCTTGATTATAAAGGTGATAATAATCAGCTAGTACAATTGAACCATCGCTATGCAAATGATGTCTCAGGAAATACAATCGAGCAAGCAGGTGTATTTACAAGTATTCCTATTAGCGACGAATGGCAATTTATTGCGAGCTATCATCGAGATCTTGAAAACAACAGAAGTATCGAAGTATTGAGCGGATTACAGTATGAATCATGCTGTTGGGCTATCCAAATTACTGGGCACCGCCAAATTGAAACAGATTTAAATCAATCAATAGGCCAAGAACAAGCAACTTTTGATTCAGGTATTAGTTTGAATTTTGTATTAAAAGGACTTGGCAGTAAAAGCCGTTATGATGCACAAAAATTATTACAACAAGGTATTTTTGGCTATCGTAGACCGTATTTTCTTAGTAACTAGTATCACAACAGTACTATCAGCAAGAGTAGTAAAAAGAATATGAATTTAAAAAAATTATTAACATCAGCAGTTTTAAGTGCCAGCCTTTGTCAAAGTGCAATGGCCGCACCAGTAGAAATAGATAAAGTTATTGGCGTTGTAAACCAAGGCGTAATTTTAAAAAGCGAAGTAGACACCATTATTAATCGTGTTAAAAAGCAAGCCGAAGAACAAAACCAGCAATTACCAAAAGATGAAACTCTTCGTGTACAAGCCGTTGAGCGTTTAGTAAATCAAGCCCTTATGATACAAATGGCTGACCGTATGGGGTTACAAATCTCAGACAGTCAACTAGATCAAACTCTTGCAAGCATGGCACAAGAGCAAGGCGGAACAATTGCCGATTTACGCCGTACTATTGAAGGTTCGGGCGAAAGCTTTCAAGCTTACCGTGAAGAAATTCGTAAAGAAATTACAACGCAACAAGTAACACGTGCAAGTGTCGATCGCCGTATTTATATTAGCGAGCAAGAAGTTGATAACCTTTTAAAAATTATGGAAACCCAAGGTCAAAGTGCTGAAGAGTACGACATTGGTCATATTTTAATAGATATCCCTAACGATGCGAACGCTGACGAAATTGCTGGCGCAAAAACACGCGCAGATAAAGTTATTGAGCTACTAAACGATGGCCAAGAATTTAAGCGTATTGCTATTTCATCATCAAGTGGCTCTAAAGCACTTGAAGGTGGACAGCTTGGTTACATGGGCATTAACGAAATGCCATCGCTTTTTGCTGAAGCAGTAAAAGGCCAAAAGAAAGGCGCTATTGTTGGCCCTCTTCGCTCTGGTGCTGGTTTTCATATCATTAAAGTACAAGATGTTCGTGGTTTACAAGTTGTAGAAACAACAGAAGTACGCTCACGCCATATACTAATTAAACCTTCGATTATTTTAAGTGAAGAAAAAGCACGCTCTATGCTTGCTGGCTTTGCAAAAGATTTACGCGCAGGAACTGCCGACTTTGGAAAGTTAGCTAAAGAATACTCAGAAGATCCAGGCTCTGCACTTAAAGGTGGCGAATACGATTGGACTGATCCAACAACTTACGTACCTGCGTTTAAAGATACTCTGCTTTCTCTTAAGCAAGACGAAATAAGCGAACCGTTTAGAACACAGTTTGGTTGGCATATTGTTCAGTTACTTGGTAAACGTGTAGCTGATAAAACTGAGCTAGCTAAACGTAACCGTGCTCACGGTATGTTGTTTAACCGTAAATTTAAGGAAGAAAGTTTTAACTGGCAGCAAGAAATGCGCGAGCAAGCTCACGTTGAAATTTTCCCTATAGACCAATAAATATGACCCTAAGAATTGCTATTACACCGGGTGAACCTGCCGGTATTGGCCCAGATTTGCTACTCACGCTTGCTCAGCAAGCGTGGGATGCTCAACTTGTAGCAATTGCCGATGGCAAGCTGTTAAAAGAGCGTGCAAAACATTTAGGCCTAACAATAAACTTAATTGAATTTGATGATAATGCACCCGCTATCGTAGCACCTGCTGGCAGCCTGTATATTCACCAAGTTGATTTAGGTACTGATGTAGAGCTTGGCGTACTAAACGACGGTAACGGCCAATACGTGTTAGATACCTTGCGTATAGCAAGTGAAAAAAACATGGACGGCACCTTCGATGCTGTTGTTACGGGCCCTGTTCACAAAGGCATAATTAATAAAGCGGGTATTTCATTTAGCGGGCACACTGAGTATTTTGCACAGCAGTCAAATACTGCTGATGTAGTTATGATGCTTGCAACAGAGGGCTTACGAGTTGCACTTGTAACCACTCATATTCCACTTGCGTATGTATCGCGTGCCATTACACCAGAGCGCTTAACTAAAGTAGCGGGTATTTTAAATCACGACTTACAAACTAAGTTTGGTATAGAAAAACCACGTATTTTAGTGTGTGGCTTAAATCCGCATGCCGGTGAAGATGGCCATTTAGGCCGCGAAGAAATAGAAACAATCACACCAACGCTTGAGATACTTAGAAGCGAAGGTATGAATTTAATTGGCCCACTACCGGCCGATACCTTATTTCAAGATAAATACCTATCTGAAGCAGATGCAGTGCTTGCTATGTATCACGATCAGGGATTACCTGTGCTAAAATACAAGGGATTTGGTAAATCGGTAAATATTACCCTTGGCTTACCATTTATCCGCACATCAGTTGACCACGGTACTGCACTCGATTTAGCAGGAACTGGTACAGCTGACGTTGGCAGTTTTGAATTAGCGATCCGCGAAGCAATTAAGCTCGCCCAAGAAAAAGCACAAAATCAATGACCGATAAAGTACATTTAGGACACCGCGCTCGTAAGCGTTTTGGGCAAAACTTTTTATTTGATGAGTCTATTATCGATAAAATAGTCTCTGCGATCGATCCTAAACCAGAAGACAACTTAGTAGAAATTGGCCCCGGCCTTGGCGCAATTACTGAGCCAGTAGCTGATTTAAGCGGCCATTTAACGGTTGTTGAATTAGATAAAGATTTAGCACAACGATTAATTGAACACCCATTTTTGGGTCCTAAATTAACCGTTAACCAAGGCGATGCAATGACGTTTGACTTTGCAAGCTTGGTTCGCGATGACAAAAAATTGAAAGTGTTTGGTAACTTACCTTACAATATTTCGACACCGTTATTGTTTCATCTTTTTGAATTTTCAGATCATATTGAGCACATGCACTTTATGCTTCAAAAAGAAGTAGTAAAACGCATGGTAGCAGGCCCAGGTAGTAAAACATTTGGCCGCTTAAGCGTAATGACTCAATACTACTGTAATGCGATGCCGGTTGTTGAAGTACCACCTGAGTGCTTTAAACCAGCGCCAAAAGTTGACTCTGCGGTTATACGCTTAATACCTAAAAAGCCAGAGCAACGTACAGCAAAAAGCGTTAAAATATTAAACACAGTGTGTTTAGAAGCCTTTAATCAACGCCGTAAAACACTGCGTAACAGTTTAGGTAATTTACTAACGGCAGAAGAGCTTACTAGCATTGGCATTGATATAACGCTGCGTGCTGAGCGCTTATCTTTACAACAATTTATTGATATAGCTAACTGGATTTATGACAACAAGCAGTAATATTGGATCGCCTGTAAAGGTATCTGTAGAAACATTTTACGTAGAAGGTCAATCTCAACCTGAGCTTGAAAAATACGTATTTGCTTACTCGGTAACGATTAAAAACCATAGTTTATGCAGTGCAAAATTACTGAGCCGCTATTGGTTAATTACCGATGCAAATGGCAAAGAAGTAGTAGTAGAAGGTGAAGGCGTTGTTGGCGAGATGCCAGACATTGGCCCAGGCGAAAGCTATAAATACACCAGCGGTGCAATTTTAGATACACCTGTAGGCACAATGCAAGGCCACTACACGTTACGCAACGAATTTGGCTCTGAGTTTCAGGCGCCTATTAATGTGTTTCGTTTGGCTTGCCCTAACATTTTACATTAAGTCGTAACCACTGATGGCAGATTATGCGATAGGTGATTTACAAGGGTGTTTTAGTGAATTTAACACCCTTTTGCAACGGGTTGATTTTAACCCAAGCAAAGATCACCTTTATTTAGTTGGCGACATAGTTGCCCGCGGGCCAGACTCTCTAGCCTGCTTAGACTATATTTACCAACATCAAAATAGCATGACCATCACTTTAGGCAATCACGACCTCCACATGGTTGCCTGCTACTTTCTTAACAAACCTACCAACCCAAAAGATAATCTAAACCCGATATTTGAAAGCCCAAAATTAGCGCATTACATCGCTTTTTTACAAACCCAACCATTGGCCTTAGAGCTTATGAAACATGACTGTTTTATATCTCATGCAGGATTAAACCCCGATTGGTCTATTGAAAATGCACTAAAACACGCGCAATTTGCACAAAGCTGTTATCAATCAAATAACGCGAAAGCATTTTTTGAACACATGTATCAACCTCACCCTGCAAAGTGGTCAAGCAACCTTGATGACTTTGAAAAATTTAGATACATAGTTAACTACTTTACCCGCATGCGCTTTTTAACAAGTAATAACAAACTCGAGCTTAATGCAAAGGGTGCAATAACCGATAGTCAAACACTAATCCCTTGGTTTAACCATCCTAATATAGCTAAAACTAAACACGATATTATTTTTGGCCACTGGGCCGCGCTTGAAGGTAGGACAGATAATCCACGGGTTCACGCCTTAGATACAGGCTGTGTATGGGGTAACACCATGACCCTAATGGAGCTAAGTACAAAAAAAGTTATTGTAGAAAAGTCCCACCTTTCGTCTAAATAAACTGAAAAAAAACAATACATCTGTTAGATTTATAAATTAATAGTTAAAATTAGTTAAAGTAATTGATTTTAATTACTTAACTTATTGGTACAAACGCCGATAAGTTTTAATTGAAGTACTTTTGAGTGGAAACCTTATGAACCTGACAGTAAGCCAACGTATTTGGGGTGGTTTTATATTTATCACACTATTATTATTAATAATTGGTGGTAACTCCTTAATAAAAATTGCAAATATTGACCGTTCCACTCAAAAAGTGAACCAACTATCACTCCCAGCATTAAATAAAAGCTCTGAGCTACAAGCCGAATTTATTTTAATGAGTAAAGCCGCTCAAGCTAGCTTTTACACGACATCCGCCAATGAGCTTGCGCCAATAAAAGCACAGGTCCTTGAGCAAAAACAATTGTTCAACACGCTGCACCGTGAACTTCAAGACGTAGTAAAAAACGATGCAACGCTTAATCAAAGTAGCCAAAACGTAGAAAAAACCTACTTAAGCTTTTTAAGCACAGTTGAAAACTTATTAGAAGATAAAAGCAAACAGCTAGCATTAAATAAAACATTAAAAGCACAATTAGAAAATATAGAACTAAGTGCAGAAGATGCTAACTCTGTTGTACTCGATATTACCGACATTGACGGATTTGAGCAAAACCACCCTCGCGCTTATCAAGCTGCAAACAATTTAGAAAACAACTTTATGTCGGTAGTTAGTAACAGCACCGACATGCTAACCGTTAAAACGCTTAATACTCTCGATATTGTTAAAAACGAGCAAACTTATTACCTAGAAGAAGTAACGCGTACTATTGCATTAATTAAACCTGCGATTGAGCAAACTCACAGCGATTTATATTCAAGCTTAAAAGAGTATGTTGATACTTTAGAAAACAACATAAAAGGTAGCAGCGGTTTAGCTGCAAACAAAAAACGATTAATTGACTCGATTACGCTAACAGAGACAGAGCTTGCCCAGTCAGAGCAAGCCACCAAAATGGCACTTAACCAAATTGATGAGTTAGTTAATCAAGCAAGTGATGTTGCGTTTAAATTACAGCAAGGCGTGCGCAGCGACGTAGACTCAGCAAACTTATGGACGTGGGTTGGTATGATTATAGCCACCCTTTTAGCTGTAGCGATTGCTATTATTACTGTTAGCCGCATTACTAAACCACTTGCTGAAGTTAACCGAATTTTAGATATTGTTGCCAGTGGCGACATGACACAACGTTTAGATGACAGCGCTAAAGACGAATTTGGCGAACTATCTAAAAGTTGTAACACGCTAATTGACAGCCTACGCAGCCTAATTAAAGGTATTATTTCGCGTTCCACTCAACTTGCAGCAGCATCAGAGCAAACATCGGCCATTACCTCAGAATCAAGCCAAGCAATTCGCAACCAACAAGCACAAGTTGAACAAGCCGCAACCGCAACAACCGAAATGAGCAGTACATCGCAAACGGTTAGCAATAGCGCTCAACAAGCACTTAGCGAAATTAAAAATGCGGATAAAGAAGCTGAACGCGTTAAAGGTATTTCAAATAACAACAAAGCAACGATTGAGCAATTAGCACGTGAAGTAGACGACGCCTCACAAGTAATTAATAAACTACATCAAGATAGCGCATCAATAGGCAGCATATTAGATGTAATACGCGGAATAGCGGATCAAACTAACCTACTTGCACTAAATGCTGCAATTGAAGCTGCACGTGCTGGTGAATATGGCCGAGGCTTTGCTGTTGTAGCGGACGAAGTACGCTCTCTAGCGAGTAAAACTCAAGAGTCGACCCAAGAGATACAATCAATGATTGAGTCTCTACAAACAGGCGCAGAAGCTGCCGTAACGGCAATGAGTAAAGGTAAGCAACGTGCGGTATCGTGTGTTGAGCAAACCGACCTAGCAAGTAGCGCTCTTGATTCAATTACATTTGCGGTTTCGCAAGCTCACGACGTAAGTGAAGAAATTTCGACCGCAGCACTTGAGCAACAACAAGTAGCACAAGAAATTAGTGAACGCCTTGAGTCGATTGTAGCCATTGCAGAGCAAACAGCCGAAGGCGCAAACCAAACTAATATCTCAAGTTCAGAAGTAGCAAAACTTGCCGAAGAGCTTCGCTTATCGGTAGACGAATTTAAAGTTTAAGTTTACTAAAACGATTAAAAAACCCCGATAGTACTATGTACCATCGGGGTTTTTGTTTATCAGGACTTTAAAAGCGAGATGTAAAACTTTACCGGTAAGCACCTAGCTTGCTCACGTAAAAAACACAGCTTTTAATATTTATACTAAATAGACTACCTACTTTTGCCTTCACTAAAGCGTAGCGCCCTCTTGACCTTTTTGTGAATAAATTACTTAAAACCTTATTGCACAAAGAGAAGCAAAAGAGGAGTAAATGAGAAAACATATAACATAGTAATTATGTATTTTTACTTCTCTAAAGCGCAGCGCCCTCTTAACCTCTTTGTGAATAAATTACTTAAAACCTTATTGCACAAAGAGAAGCCAAAGAGGAGTAAATGAGAAGAGACTAAAGCCTAGGAATTACGAGCTTTGCTCGCCTACAAGTAAATTTAACCACGGCGTCAAACTTTACCGGTAGGCGTAAGCTTGCTCACGCGAAAAGCGCAGCTTTTAATATTTATACTTAATAGACTACCTACTTTTGCCTTCTCTAAAGCGAAGCGCCCTCTTAACCTTTTTGTGAATAAATTACTTAAAACCTTATTGCACAAAGAGAAGCAAAAGAGGAGTAAATGAGAAAACATAAAACATAGTAATTATGTATTTT
>NZ_JBBMQY010000030.1:0-42481 GCF_038900255.1 Pseudoalteromonas sp. AS84
CCCCCTTAGCTCAGTTGGTTAGAGCGACGGACTGTTAATCCGCAGGTCCCCCGTTCGAGTCGGGGAGGGGGAGCCAATTCTAAGAATTTCATAGACATCTCAAGCTAATTCCACTACTCTTCCTTATATAACTAAAGCATTAGTTTACTCTTTGATGCGCTGTACTTAGTTTATTAATCAAGGACTTGATTCCTTCCCTTTTGAACTATTAAAAGACTGAAAACATGGCTGGATTTAAAAAACTTATTTTTATACAAATTATCACTTGGTTATTGTGTGTTGCAGCAGGAAGCTACTTCATATCTATAAGCTTTGATACTGCAGTAAGTGATGCACAAAAAAATGCGCAAACAACTGTTACTAAGTATATTAATGACCTTTCTTTAGACGATATTTCTGCTCAAAATTTAAAACAATCAATTGCAGATGGTAAAACGTTTTCAAGCTTTACACTAAGAGATTACCAAGGGGCTGAAATATTTAGCATTAACCCCCCTACTCAATTACCAATGTTTGCTGAATTTGTACTCTCTAACTTTAATTCTGTACGCCCTCAATTTGCTGTAAATGATGCCTCAGATATAAAAGTTGAGTTTGTACTTAACATTGAACATTTAGCGTCGCAACTTCAAACGTCCCTCTTTATCGTTATTTTGATTTCTGCGATTTTAGTTATTATTCCAATAATTTTAATGCAATCAATTTTCTATCAGCTAAATAAAAACATAAGTACAACAGTTGCTGACATTATCGATATTTATATCAATCAAAACCAAGTTGATAATGATTTAGAAACAGCGTTAGATGGCACTCGATTGAAAAAAATGGGGAAAGACTTAGTACCTAGTTTTAATCGATTATCTCATTTTTTAAAAAACAAAAACGAAGACATACAAAGCGCTGCTATGACTATTAAGCATGAAGCGTACAAAGATGTAATTACCTCGCTTGGTAATCGTAATATGTTTGTTGAGTACTACGAAAAAAATATTGAAAACACTGAGCAAAGTACATTTGGCTCTTTAGCTATGGTACGTTGTAGCGAACTACAAGCTATAAACCAAACCCGTGGTTATCAAAAAGGTGATGAGTACGTTAAAGGCGTTGCCGATATTATTAAGCACATAAGCGGCACTTACACTGGTAGCCAAGTATTTAGATTAAACAGCTCTGACTTTGCTGTAGTACTGCCCCACACCCCTTTAAAAGAAGCAGAGCGCTTTGGTGAAAATCTACAATCGCGTTTTACTCAGTATCAACAAAACCAAGAGCTAAGCTCTGTTGCTAACACGGGCATTGTCGGTTACGAAAAAGGTAAGCCTTTAGGTGAGCTACTTTCTGTTGTTGATAACGCGATGAGTATGGCGCAATCAAAACAAGTAAACGCATGGCACGTGCAACGAGAAACCGATTTAGTTAATAACGTAAGTGCAGGTTTTGGTAATCAAAACTGGCGTAAGGTTATTAACGAGGTTATTGAATCTAAGCGTGTACATTTAGTTATGCAAAACATTATGCCGCTTGGTAAAAGTATTAAAGCCTACGCTGAAGTACAAGTGCGATTTAAAACAGAAGACAATCAAGTACTCCCTACGGCCTCTTTTTTAGCTATGGCCGAAAAGCTTGATATGGCAATAGAAATTGACCGCCTGATCATCGACTCTTCTCTTGAAAAGGTGAAAAGCCGTAACTTATCCGAAAAGTTTTTTGGTTTAAATGTAACAGCCTCTAGTGCACACAACGATCAGTTTGTAATTTGGCTAGAACGCCGATTATTAAAAGATACGCATATTGCATCTAAACTAGTATTTGAAGTAAGCGAGTTTGGTTTACAGCAAAACATAAAGGCTAGTAAGCGCTTTATCGACATGGTGCACAGAGTTGGCGCACGCGTTACTGTTGAACGTTTTGGTGTTGGCTTGACTTCATTTAAGTTTTTCCGCGATTTAAAACCTGACTTTATTAAAATGGACGCAAGTTATACTCGCGGCCTAGAAGACGATAAAAACAATCAGTACTTTATGCGCTTAATGGTCGATTTAGCCCACCGTATTGGTGTTAGCGTATTTGCTGAGGGCGTTGAGAGCCAAGAAGAGAAACATATAATAGAAACTTTGTGTTTAGATGGCGTTCAAGGTTATTACATAGAAAAACCTAAAGATATTTAATTAGTTTTTAATTAATAAAAAAAGAGCATTCGTTGCTCTTTTTTTGTTTCTGCTATTTGAGTAATTCCTTACATCAAAATCACATTAATTTTACAGCCTTGTGATCAATATGTTTGTCCTTGCGTTTATTTAACTGATAACGACTCGCAAATGTTGTTTATCGGGGCAGAAAAAAGGATAATACGCAGGACTTTAATAGCGTGAGGCACACATGACAGAATATGTCTTGTTATTGATTGGAACCGTTCTGGTTAATAACTTTGTATTAGTACAATTTTTAGGCTTATGTCCGTTTATGGGCGTATCAGGTAAGCTTGATACAGCGATTGGTATGTCTTTGGCAACCACGTTTGTGCTTACCCTTGCCTCTGTAACTAGCTATTTAGTTAACCAATATATTTTAATCCCTCTGGATATCGAATTTTTACGTACCATGAGCTTTATTTTGGTAATTGCCGTTGTAGTGCAATTTACCGAAATGGTTGTACGTAAAACAAGCCCTACTCTATATCGTTTACTAGGCATATTTTTACCGCTGATCACTACTAACTGTGCGGTATTAGGTGTAGCTCTATTAAATATCAAAGAAGATCATTCATTTTTACAATCTGCAGTGTATGGTTTTGGTGCTGCGGTTGGTTTTTCTTTAGTGCTTGTATTGTTTGCAGCACTGCGAGAACGCTTAGCAGCAGCTGACGTTCCTACGCCTTTTAAAGGCGCCTCCATTGCAATGATCACCGCAGGCTTAATGTCGATGGCGTTTATGGGTTTTACTGGATTAGTGAAGTTTTAATATGACTTTGTTTTATGCCTTGATAGCGATTGGCTCGCTAGCACTCGTTTTTGGACTTATTTTAGGATTTGCAGCAATCCGCTTTCGTGTTGAAGGCAACCCTATTGTTGAGCAAATTGATACTATTTTGCCGCAAACTCAATGCGGACAATGTGGCTACCCGGGCTGTCGCCCTTACGCCGAAGCTATAGCCAATGGCGATGAAATAAATAAATGCCCTCCGGGCGGCGAATCAACTATGAAAAAGCTTGCCGGCTTAATGGGTGTTGATGAAAAACCACTTGCAGGCGGCGAGCAAGCAGAACCTATAAAAACAGTGGCTTATATTCGCGAAGATGAATGTATTGGCTGTACCAAATGTATTCAGGCCTGCCCTGTTGACGCTATTTTAGGCGCGACTCGTCAAATGCACACCGTGTTAATTGATGAATGTACTGGCTGTGATTTATGTGTTGAGCCTTGCCCTGTAGATTGCATTGATATGCTACCTGTAGCCGAAACTAAACAAAACTGGAAATGGCAGCTAGATGCTATTCCTGTTACACAAATAGATTAGAGGTTTGAGTGGACAAGTTACTTGAACAAATAAAAAAAGGCACGGTGTGGGCATTTCCTGGCGGCATACACCCACCACAGCAAAAATCACTCTCTAATAGTGCGAGTATCACTCGCCTACCTTTGCCCGACAAACTCATTGTTGCGCTTAAGCAACACATAGGCGCAAACGGTAAGTTACTTGTAGAAAAAGGCCAACACGTCTTAAAAGGCCAACCACTTACAGCGCCTGCTGCTAACTGGTCGGTACCTGTGCATGCGCCAAGCTCTGGTGTGGTTACTGATATTGCACCTATGCCATCAGCACATCCATCGGCCCTACCTGAACTAAGTGTTATTATTGAACCAGACGGCAAAGACGAATGGGTAGCTCTAAATAAAAATAAAAATCCTGCTGAGCTTAGTCATGACGAGCTAATAAATATTATTCACCAAGCCGGTATTAGTGGTATGGGTGGTGCTGGTTTTCCTACTTATGTGAAAGCAGATACTAAGCAGCCTATCGAATTTTTGATTGTAAATGCTGTTGAGTGCGAACCTTATATTACTGCCGATGACGTTTTAATGCGCGAACACGCTAAAGAAGTTATCCAAGGCATTGAAATTATGCAGCAGCTTTTAAACCCAACACTGTGCATTGTGGGTATAGAAGATAATAAGCCAGAAGCTATTGCAGCAATGAAGCAAGCAGCTGAGCATAACTCAAAAATAATTATTCAAACGGTGCCCACTATTTACCCCTCTGGCGGTGAAAAGCAGTTAATTAAATTACTTACCAACCGTGAAGTTCCTAGCATTGGTATTCCTGCCGATATTGGTATTTTAGTGCACAACACGGGTACTTTGTTTGCCGTACAACAAGCCGTTTATGAAGGTAAACCACTCATTGAACGTATAGTTACAGTAACAGGTAACACTATTCATAAGCCAGGAAATGTATGGGCACTACTTGGCACTGAAATAAAGCACTTACTTGATTGCCAAGGGTTCTCGCCTGTACCTCAGCAAAGTGTTGTGATGGGCGGCCCGATGATGGGATTTACGCTACCCACAGTACGTATTGGCATAGTTAAAACAACTAACTGTATTTTAGCGCCCGATCATAAAGAGCTAGCAGAGCCCGGCCCTGAAAAAGCCTGCATTCGTTGTAGTGCTTGTGCCGATGCCTGCCCTGCTTCTTTATTGCCACAGCAATTACAGTGGTTTGCTAAATCAAAAGAGTACGACAAGCTACAAGAGCATAATTTATTTGACTGTATTGAATGTGGTGCTTGTGCATATGTGTGCCCAAGTGAAATCCCTCTTGTACAATACTATCGTGTGGCCAAAGTTGAAATTAAAGAACAGCAAGCTGACAAAATAAAAGCCGACAGAGCAAAAGAGCGTTTTGATGCACGAAAAGAGCGTTTAGATCGCGAGCAAGAAGAACGTCAAAACCGCCATAAACGTAAACCTGCGGCTAAATCTGCTGACGAAAAACAAAAAGTAGCTGAGGCACTAGCCCGTGTTAAAAATAAATCAGATAACGGCGATGAAAAATCAGCTGTTGCTGCCGCTATTGCACGCGCTAAAGCTAAAAAGCAAGAAGGCGAAGAAGTAGAGCCAGACAACAGCGAAGTAGCAAAAGAGCGCGCACTACGTAAAGAACAAGCGCGTAAATATAAAGAGCAAAAATCGCAAACAGATGAATCGGCCGAGACTGCACCCGTTGATGATAAAAAATCAGCAGTAGCTGCAGCCATTGCGCGTGCTAAAGCTAAAAAAGCAGCACAAGCATTAGATAACGCTGAACAAGCAACAAGTGAAGAGCCACAAAGTGATGCCCCTGTTGATGATAAAAAAGCAGCCGTAGCGGCGGCCATTGCGCGTGCAAAAGCTAAAAAAGCGGCTAAAGCACTTGAAGAAGCTGAGCAAACAGCAAGTGAAGTGCCACAAAGTGATGCCCCTGTTGATGACAAAAAGGCAGCAGTAGCGGCGGCCATTGCTCGTGCTAAAGCTAAAAAAGCGGCTAAAGCATTAGAAGACGCTAAGCAATCCGTGAGTGAAGCGCCACAAAGCGATACGCCTATTGATGACAAAAAAGCAGCGGTAGCGGCGGCTATAGCTCGTGCTAAAGCTAAAAAAGCGGCTAAATCATTAGAAGACGCTGAGCAAACCGTGAGTGAAGCGCCACAAAGCGTTGAGCCTGTTGATGACAAAAAGGCAGCCGTGGCGGCGGCCATTGCTCGTGCAAAAGCTAAAAAAGCAGCTAAAGCATTAGAAGAAGCCGAGCAATCCGTGAGTGAAGAGCCACAAAGCGCGGCACCCGTTGATGATAAAAAGGCAGCAGTAGCGGCGGCCATTGCTCGTGCTAAAGCTAAAAAAGCGGCTAAAGCATTAGAAGATACCGAACAAACTCAGCCGCAAGAGCTACAAGTTGATAGCGCAGCACCGAAGAGTGCAGAAAATAACACCGATGACTCATCAGTTCTTATTAACGCAGATAAACCTAAATCAGCCGACGATAAGAAAAAAGCCGCCGTGGCTGCTGCAATTGCGAGAGCAAAAGCTAAAAAGTTACAAAAAGAAGGAAATAATCAGTCATGAAATTAACCATGGCCAGTTCGCCGCATAATCACAGCCATAAATCGTTAACACGATTAATGCTTAGCGTTATTGCTGCGTGTGTTCCTGGGCTAATTGCTCAAGTTTTCTTTTTTGGTACCGGGGTGCTTATTCAGCTAGTACTAGCCCTTGTTGCTGTAAGTGTATTTGAAGCTGCAATAATGCTAATGCGCAAACGCCCTGTTTGGCCTGCATTAAGTGATGGCAGTGCGTGGCTTACTGCCGTGTTATTGGCATTGAGTATCCCTCCACTTGCCCCTTGGTGGATAATCGTGATTGGCTGTTTATTTTCTATTGTTATAGTTAAACAGCTTTATGGCGGCCTTGGGTTTAATTTATTCAATCCAGCAATGGCGGCTTATGTACTGCTTTTAGTTTCGTTTCCGGTGCAAATGACCGCATGGTTGCCTGTTACCGATTTAATAAATACGCCAATAAGCTTTGCTGATCAGCTAAGGCTAATATTCACCGATTTTACGGCCTCTGGGTTTAGCCTAGATCAAGTTCGTGCAGGGGTTGATGGCCTAACAATGGCAACCCCGCTGGATACTGTTAAAACAGACATAGCCCACGGTTTAACCGTTACCGAGAGCATGCAAAAGCCACTATTTAACGAATGGGCTGGCCTTGGTTGGACATGGGTTAATTTAGGCTATTTAGTGGGTGGTTTATACTTACTAAAAGCAAGAATAATTAACTGGCATATTCCTGTAAGTTTTATTGCAAGTTTAGCACTATGTAGTGCGATTGGTTATATCGCATCACCTGGTACAGAGCCGGGCACCCTATTTCACTTATTAAGTGGTGCCACTATGATGGGGGCCTTTTTTATAGCGACCGATCCGGTATCTGCAGCAACAACTAACAAAGGGCGCTTAATTTATGGCGCACTAATTGGCTTACTAATTTATTTAATTCGTACCTTTGGTGGTTTTCCTGATGCCATCGCATTTAGTGTATTACTGATTAATATTGCAGTGCCGCTAATAGACTACTACACACAGCCGCGTACTTATGGCCATGGAGCAGTAAAATGATCATTTCGTCAATGGCTAAAAATGGTGCTATTTTAACTGCGTTTGCGTTAGCAACAACGGGCTTAGTTGCCTCTATCAATGCACTTACTGCCGATAAAATTGCAGAGCAAGAACAACTACAACTTACTGCGCAGCTACAAGAAGTGCTCGACCCAAAATCATACGACAATCAACTATCACAAGATTGCGTAATTATTACTGACGAAAAACTAGGTCCACACGCAGAACAAGTAATTTACCGTGCTCGTAAAAACAATAAACCAGTCGCTGTTGTCATTAGGCATGTTACGCCAAACGGCTACAGTGGCGATATAAATCTATTAACCGCCGTTTTAAGTGATGGCACCATAGCGGGTGTACGCACTACTAAACATGAAGAAACCCCAGGTTTAGGCGATAAAGTAGAAGTTAAAAAATCACTTTGGATCACCGCATTTAAAAACTTAACGGTTGAAGGTGAAGATGACGCTCGTTGGGCTGTAAAAAAAGATGGCGGCCAGTTTGATCAATTTACAGGTGCAACCATAACGCCCCGTGCTGTTGTGGGCTCTGTTAAAAATGCCGTATTGTTCGCACAAACTAATTTTGATGATATTTTTGCAGCACCTAATGCCGAATGTTTAGAGGTAGCTAAATGAGTGAGTTAAAAACATTATACAAAGAAGGTGTGTGGGTAAATAACCCTGCCCTTGTACAGCTTTTAGGTTTATGTCCACTGCTTGCGGTTACCTCAACTGTAACAAATGCCTTAGGCTTAGGTTTAGCAACCTTACTCGTACTAATAGGCTCTAATGTTACCGTATCAATTGTGCGTAACTGGGTGCCAAAAGATATTCGTATACCTGTATTTGTCATGATCATCGCGGGCTTTGTTACAATAGTTCAATTACTTATGAACGCTTATACCTTTGGTTTGTATCAATCATTGGGAATTTTTATTCCGTTGATTGTAACTAACTGCGCCATTATTGGCCGCGCCGAAGCATACGCCTCTAAAAATCCTGTTCATTTATCAGCATTTGACGGCTTAATGATGGGCTTAGGCTTTATGATTGTGCTTGTTGTTTTAGGCGCTATGCGTGAGTTAATTGGTCAAGGTACGCTGTTTGACGGAGCCGATTTATTACTTGGCCCATGGGCACAGAGCCTGCGCATAGAAGTATTTAACTTTGATAACCAATTTTTACTGGCAATTTTACCACCGGGTGCCTTTTTAGGGCTTGGGCTGCTTATTGCTGCAAAAAACGTAATTGACGCACAAATAAAATCAAAGCAAATTGCACCGCCAGAGGCTGAAAAAGGCCCTCGAGCACGTGTTACTAGCTTAACTTAAGGGGAAAGCGTATTAGAGCAATAATTAGCACTAATACGTTTTAAGTTGCATGAATAAAGAAAAACGTCACCAAATACTGTCGCGCCTGCGCGATGATAATCCACACCCAGTTACAGAGCTTGAATATTCAAGCCCGTTTGAGTTACTAGTAGCAGTAACACTCTCAGCGCAAGCAACCGATGTAGGCGTTAATAAAGCCACTCGTAAATTGTTCCCTGTTGCTAATACACCACAAGCCATTTTAGATATAGGCCACGATACACTGCGTGACTATATAAAAACCATCGGCTTATTTAATTCTAAAGCTGCCAACGTTTATAAAATGTGCCAAATTTTAGTGGATGAACATAATAGCATCGTGCCAGAAAATCGTGAAGCACTAGAAGCCCTACCAGGCGTTGGCCGTAAAACCGCTAATGTTGTACTCAATACCGCCTTTGGCTGGCCTGTAATAGCAGTAGACACACACATATTTCGTGTTTCTAATCGTACTAAGCTTGCTATGGGAAAAGATGTTGTTGCCGTAGAACAAAAGCTTGAAAAAGTAGTCCCTGCTGAATTTAAAGTAGACGTGCATCATTGGCTAATACTTCACGGACGTTATACCTGCGTAGCACGTAAACCAAAGTGTGGCAGCTGTATTGTTGAAGACTTATGTGAGTTTAAAGACAAGACTGAAATTTAAGTCACATTAATTAGTATCTAATTTGAGCTTACTTTACTGCTTAATTAAAACTTATCAGGGAGAGTTATAAAACTCCCCCATCTAAAAAATACTATTGAAAAATTTAACTTGGAAGCGCTTTTAACTCAGTGTTTCCCTGATTGAATGGATTTAAACTTGTACCATAAGTTCGTTTTATCCACTTAGCTTGCTTTTCAACTAATGACGAAATATCAGGATTTCCAGGTAATGGATAATCTTCTGGTTTATAACGTCCTAAATTGGGTTGTTTTAATAATAAAAATCTGTGTTGCCAATATCGATAATAATGCTTTTTAGTTAACTCAAACCCTCGTTCATAAATAGTTTCGAAATCTAAACTATCTGCTTTTTGTAAAAACCGAGCATAAAAATAAAGTGCTTGCACATAATAAAACTTAATATGGCTTAAGTCTGGTAATGCTGATTGGTAATACCGAATTATATTCTGATTCGGCTCATTATGTTCTAGCTCAGATGACTGCTCATGCTCGCATGAAAAAGCATACATCAACTTTTTTAAACCTCGCGTATAAGGGTTAACGCTAGCCAACTTATCTATAGCTTCGAAGCTAACATAGGTCTCACGAGATTTAAGATAAGTTAACTGTACCCTGTTTCTATGCTCATTTTCATGTAATTCATCTATGGAATGATTTAGTTGATTTAGATTGATTGCACCATATAAATAATCTTGTGCCTCGTAGTAACTCAAATCAGTTTTAACAAGGCCCATTAAGGGTTCAACATTCATTGCAACTTGAACATTCGAGTGACCCAAAACGACGTACGGATATAAATTAAATTTTATGTTATGAATAATCCAATCAAGTGGATAACCTTCCATCTCATATAGGTTTGCTGCGATATTGTAAACAATTCTTTCAAGCACTCGACCTCTTTCATACTTTCCAGAAAGAGTAGATAGCGACCCAATTGTAATTAAAGATTTTAATTCCTCATAAGCAGCATCGAACTCTCCGTTATAATAGCGCGTCTTAAGTTTAATGAGCTTCCATACCTGCCTTACCTGAAATTCATTACTCCTTGTTACAAACCCTTCAATATTAATTGTTTCAAAGGCAGCTAAAAGTTCAGAATCTAGATTTAAATTATTTGAAAATAGACTAATGTTTTTAACCATCTCAAAGTAATCTTCTACTTCATCTTCACTTCTGATTACATTGCTCTTAGTGCCATAAGTGAGCGCGGCTATCAAATTATTAAAAAGAGATGAGAAAATTAGATTCGACTTTTTATTAGTATCACGAAATTGGTAAATAGACTCCATGAGCTGCTGATTGTATTTAAAAGCTTGCCTGAACAATTCAAACTTGTCTTTTTCTGTCGTATGTTGTTCAAATCGAAAACGAGCAAAACGTTGAATAACCGATTGTAATGAATAAAATCTACCGTAAGCCTCGACTAATGATTTATTTGTAAGTACGGCAATATCTTTATCACTAATCGGCTTTTTCAATTTATTCGACTCTTCGTTTCTATCCTTCATCTTACTTTCTGTTATTAAACGTTTAAAAGTATCGAGGTCTATTCCATCAGGAAATAACGAGAAGGATTCCAATGTACGTTTCTGATGTTCCTCCAATGAACCGTAAGAATAAAGAATGGAAACATAAAGAGACTCTTGACGATTAATATTCAAATCAACTTCATCGTCAAACATTAAAGTTAAGTCTTCTTCTTTAACCTTATTAAAAAAGTCGTCTTCTAACTCTTGCTTTAACTCTTTTAAGCTTTTACCTGTAGGCATCCCATCACAAATTAACTTAATGGCTAACGGGTTATTATTTAGTAGTGGTTCTAGAATTTTTCTGCGAGCAAAGTCTTGATCTTTATCACTTCGATAACCGTTTTTAGTTAGGCGATTAAATAATGCTAACGCTTCTTCAGACTCCATTTGCCGAAATGGCAACACATCTTCCCACTCTGTATTAATGCTTTCTCTTGAGGTCACCAACACATTTGCGTACATTAGTGTTTGCGATAACAATAACCTAACTTGTTCTACTTCTTGCTTGTTTTGGCTTTTATCCGCTTGTTTTAAATACAATAAACTTTCTAAGTTATCAAAAATAAGTAAACGCACTCGCTGATCATGATGTTTTGCTAAGTGACCAAATAAATTATCAGCGGCACGTAAGTTAAAGGCACTGCCGATGTGCATTTCAAGCTGATTGCTACTTGAGATATGTTCACAATCAATAAAATACACACCTGCATCAAAATGCCCGCGATTCGCTAACTCCAATGCCACTTTTTTTGCTATTGTTGTTTTACCTAAGCCTCCACTGCCTTTAATTGTTAATAACCTTTGTTTGTTGGCTGCTTTAGCAAGCTTTTGGCTGATATCCGCTAAATCAGATAAACGCCCTGTAAAGCCTTGCAATTCACTTGTATTAATACCTTTAGGTAGTAATGGTTGATACTTATGCCAATTCTGACGGTTTTCTGGTTTCAGAGATGCTAATAACTCACCGCTAATATGCGCCGATTGGACATCACTTTTATCAATAAAGTGTTTAACATCCGGCCTTTTGAATAGCTGATGCGCTAATTTATCAAGAGGTTTAAGATCTTTGCCTTGTTGATTTAACAGTGGAAAAACCAGTAATGGAAACTTAACTAGCCCTAGTTCTTGCTCATTCAATAGTTTATCTGTGATCAACACTGTTATTTTAGCATTAATTGGTAAGCTACTTTCTAGTTCATCAATTGCTAAGTAATCACTACAAGCGTTGTCGTCTTCAATCAACAATCCACTACTCGTTGTTTTGGCTAATAAAAATAAAATGGAATAATCATCAGCCTCCATTAAATTACTTTCAGTAAAAGCTTGTTGCGAAATAGGATATTTAAACTTTTTAAGTTTTGCGATGATATCCGAATCATCTATTGGTTTATCAAAAGGTGAGGCTGTAAATAGACCAATTTTATCGTGCTTATTTGGTTCTTCCTTAAGTGGTTGAATTGATTCTTTTGGTTGCTGCTCTTGTTGATTTTTGCATTCAACCAATTGATGTACAGCATCAATTAAAGGTTGACCAAAGTCACTAAAAGTAATTGTATTAACTGGGATGCCAGTCAATTTAGCATCAATTGCCTGCTTATCACTTTCTCGTACCAGCGCATAATGAGGACCAGTATTATTATCAAACAATTTATTCTGTTTTACTATTGCAGCCAATAGCTCTGCGTCATCAAGTGAACAACCAATAAAAAGAATAATCTTGTTGCTTAGCAGCTCTTTGAACTTGGTAAGCGCAGCCTGATAGTGTTCTTCAGCATATTCTTGGTATAACCGATTATATGACTGTGGAGTAAGCACCATATGCTTAGGATTTTCGATTTTACCATGCAAATGCCAAAGCATTTCTTGGGAGCCATTGCGTGAAAATTCTGCAAGTCGATTTGTATTTTCGTTATCAAAAGCACAAACATTAACTGATTCTGTATGTGCCCATTCTAATACCTTGTCATAATTTAAGGTTACAAGCCTGTTACTTAATTGCCAAATTGCTTGTGGTAAAGCCTTACAGCTATCGTCCAATTGAGTGAAATCTATTACAAATTGGGATTGCATAAAATCATACCAGCGCCTGCCTGACAATTGCTCTTGAGCTTCTTGTGCAGCTTGTTGGAGCTTTCCTTTCTTCACAAGCAATTTTACTAGATGACTATCATCTAATAACTCTTCATCTTTCAATCTTTCTGCTGCAAAATTAAGTAGTTCAGGCCAAGATGGAAAAGCCCTACTCCCATCTTTGTTTTCGACAGACATAGAAACACCTGCACCAATTAAAGGAATAACGTCATTGCTAGCTAAGTATTTTTTTAAAGATTGGGGAATTAAAAGTTCTTCCATGAAAAATCCATATTGTTTTATTGCGTTAGGCACTATGCCACTGAAAAGCAGAGAAATTCAAGTGCTATTATACTTTCAATCGGACAACTATTTTGCTTATCTTTTGGCTGGCCGACAATTGCTGTAGATACACATATTTTCCGAGTTTCAAACCGTACTAAGCTTGCCATGGGTAAAGATGTTGTAGCTGTAGAACAAAAGCTTGAAAAGGTTGTACCAAAAGAATTTAAAGTAGACGTTCACCATTGGCTAATACTGCACGGGCGCTACACCTGCGTAGCACGTAAACCTAAGTGTGGCAGCTGTATTATTGAAGACTTGTGTGAGTTTAAAGAAAAAACTGATTAGTTCCTAAAGCGCGGCATAAAACCGCGCCTACAAACATAACACCAGCCCCGTAGTCGCGAGTTTACCTGGCGCAATAAAGCACAAGCCCCAATAACGCGGCATAAAACCGCGCCTACAAATACAACGCCGACCCTGTAGTCGCGAGTTTACCTCGCGCAATGAAGCACAAGCTCTAAAACCCCAAAAGCGCGGCATAAAACCGCGCCTACAAATACAACGCCAACCCTGTAGTCGCAAGCTTACCTCGCGCAATAAAGCACAAGCCCCAAAAGTGCGACATAAAGCCGCGCCTATCAATCCATCTAGATAAAATATTTTTATACGTGAGGGCATGTTGGTGAAATTGTACAATTATTAGAACATTATCAAAGTATTAATTTCACAAGTTACATTCCTTTGGTTATGCTAGTGAGCATTATAAAATTATATTGCGAAACCCTCTATGCTACCTCTACTTCGTATCTTGATAATTGAGCAAGACCCAGCCACTTTACAAGGGCTTTCAACGAATCTGTCAAAGACCATTCCTAACTTTGAGCGAGACGATATTCATATCGATATTATTGAGTGCCTCGAGCTGAAGCACGCGCTGGAATGTGTAGAGGAAGATGGTGATATTCAAGCCGTGGTTCTAAGCTGGGATATGCACAACAAAGTGGGTGAGCGGATGTATAGCCGCTTTATTGAAGAGTTAAAGGCAATTCGCCTTGAGTTGCCGGTTTATGTTATTGGCGACGACACAAAAGGGCTGGAGATCGTAAACGAATCAGAAGAAATCGAATCTTTCTTTTTTAAAGATGAAGTGATTTCTGACCCAGAAGCTATTTTAGGTTATATGATTAACGATTTTGACGACCGCTCTGAAACACCATTTTGGACGGCATATCGTCGTTACGTTGGTGAAGCAAACGACTCTTGGCATACACCGGGTCATAGTGGGGGTTCTAGCTTTAGAAACTCACCTTACATCAAAGATTTTTATCAGTTTTACGGCCGCAATGTATTTGTTGGCGACCTGTCGGTTTCGGTAGACTCGCTAGGTTCATTGTCAGACAGCACTAATACCATTGGTCGCGCTCAAGAATCAGCGGCGGCGACGTTTGAAGTTAAGCACACCTACTTTGTTACAAATGGTTCATCTACCTCAAATAAAATCATTTTGCAGACACTCCTGCGCAAGGGAGATAAAGTAATTGTCGACCGTAATTGCCATAAATCAGTACACTATGGCATCTTGCAATCAGCTAGCTACCCCATTTATTTGGCGAGTATCTTAAATCCAAAATATGGTATTTTCGCGCCACCGTCGTTGGCCGACATCAAGTTAGCAATTGAAAACAATACTGATGCTAAATTGCTAGTGCTTACCGGTTGTACCTACGATGGCCTACTTAGCGACCTGAAACAAGTCGTAGATTATGCTCATCAATATGGTATCAAGGTGTTTATAGATGAAGCCTGGTTTGCATACTCTTTGTTTCATCCTAGCTTTCGTCATTATTCTGCAATACATGCTGGGGCTGACTACATCACACATTCGGCGCATAAAGTAGTATCGGCGTTTTCTCAAGCGTCTTATATTCATATTAACGACCCCGATTTTGATGCTGATTTCTTTCGAGAGATTTATAGTATCTACGCTAGTACATCGCCTAAATATCAGCTTATTGCATCGCTTGACGTGTGCCAAAAGCAATTAGAGATGGAAGGCTACAAGTTGCTCAATGCGCTGCTAAATCATGTTGAAGAGTTTAAACAACAGATGGCCTCGCTTAAGCAAATTAAAGTATTAGCTAAGCAAGACTTTATGGAAATATTCCCGCACTTTAGTGGTGATAACATGGGTCACGATCCATTAAAAATCCTTATTGATATTAGTGAGCTACCCTACTCATTAAAAGATATTCATAAATATCTACTGGATGAAATTGGGCTAGAGATTGAAAAATACACACACAGCACAATTTTGGTTTTACTGACGCTTGGCGGCACGCGCTCAAAAATAATTCGTTTGTACAATGCATTGAAAAAGCTAGATAGCGGTAAAGTAAAATTGTCGAAATCGACGCGTAGAGCCCGCTTACCTGAAAACTTACCAGCCATAGACTTGGCATGTATTCCAAGCGATGCTTTTTATGGCGACCGCGAATCTGTGCCTATCAGTAAAAGCAACAACCGCATTTGTGCAGGTTTAGTTACTCCATATCCACCGGGGATTCCGCTTTTAGTCCCAGGCCAGCATATTACTGATGATCATGTTGAATATTTGCAAGAGTTGGCAAGCCAAGGGCTGACGATTCAAGGCAGTTTCGATGGTGAAATTTATGTTCTTAAGGGTAAGGTTAAGAAGTAACGGTATTGGTTTAATACTATCTCGATAATAATACCAATCTGCTTATATACGGGGTCTATTTAACGTTAAGAAAATTACGCTAGAACTAGGCAAAAATTTTTGTATCTAGTTGTTCTAAATAAAAAATTTTTAACGATGTTATAGTGCAATTTAATTCGTTAAATTGATCAAAGATTTATGCAGGTTGGTATAATTACTGCCGGCAGTGTCGCAAGACATTGCCGCTGTAACAGTATTTAGAAGTAAAATACAAAGTGGAATAAATCATTCTCATAAATATTAACTAGTTTTAGTTAAAAAAAAGCAAGCCAGGTGGCTTGCTTTTAGCGTCTTTAAATACACACACTTATAGACTCGATTTAACTATAACTTTTAAAATCTATAGCTTGCGCCAAATGTAATACGGCGGTCTGTAATACCTTGGAAACAAAGTAAAGCACCTTCGTTAACACAAGACTGGCTAACTTCTGATTCAGTTAAGTTAACGGCTTCAATACCGATATTTAGCTGATCGTTCACATCATAACTTATGCTGGCATTAAGCTGCCCTCTGTCTTCTTGAACAACAGGGAAACCCCATGGGAAGCTTGAGGTGCTACCAAAGTCAGTTGAACGGTACCCTTCGCGCCACGTATAACGCGCTCGAGCAGATAGGCCGTATTTCTCATAGTAAAATGTAATGTTATATGCGTTTTCTGACAGATCAATGAGTGATTGCTTAGCACTTATGTCTGCATCAGGGTTACCGGTTGTTAATGCAAAAACAGCATTTGCACGACTCGTTGCGGTGTCAAATGATTCGCCACCAGAAAATTCTTGATAGGTATAGTTAGCAACCACACCAAAACCTGATGCCCATCCTAGTTCTTTTTCAAAATTTGATAAGTCGTATTGAGCTGCAAGCTCGATACCTTGCTGTGTTGTTTCACCAGAATCATTAATAGTAGTTTGCGTAGGAACACATAACCCTACGCCAGCATCTGGGCCAAATACGTTTATGTCAGCAATTGGGTTAAATATGCCGCCGCCTTCACATTCTGGACCAGTTGTATCGCGAAAGCCTGTGCTTGGGTCTTCAAATGGGTCAACTTGCTGTGTAACGTGCAAATCGCTACGTGTTTTATGAAAGTACCCCACACTTAACAAAGCAGCGGGTGCAAAATACCAATCTGTGGATATATCGAAAGAGGTTACTTCTTCTGGCGCTAAGCCTGAGTTACCAATTGAAACGGCACTATTAGGGCTGGTGCCAAACGTAACAGATGTAGATAGGTCATCAAAATCTGGGCGTCTAATATCTTTAGACCAACCTAAACGAACAATCACATCTTCACTTACATTCGCGGCTAAATTAAATCGTGGTAAAAAGAAATCGTAATCACCTTTTGACGTTAGCTGAGTAACCAGTTCGTTGCCACTTCCATCTTGAGTAACAGAGTTACCTAGCGATGTAACTTCAGTCTCTAAATAACGCAGGCCAAAGTTACCGCGAAACATGCCATACTCAAAATTTGCTTGTGCATATAAGGCATGTGTTTCTTCTTCAATATCAAAAAACGCATTTACTTGAGACGTTGGTGAACTTATTGGACCACGATCAGAACCTGTTATTGCATTATTAGCTTCAATCGCTTGGTTAAGCGCTGCTAAAACTGCTTGTGGATCAGAGGATGCAAGCTCTGGGTTTATAAGTAAGAAATCACGAATATAGAGTGCTCGCCCATCACCATCGTTAAAGTTATCTGGGCCCGCTGTTAATAATTGTGCAAATAAATCACCCGTTGGGCTATCAGCCATATTTCTTAAACCAACGTTAGAACGAACTTGATCCGACACACTACTCGTTTTACTGTAGCGGTAACCGAAATCGACTGACGTTATTACATCATCTAAGTAATATGTAAAATCTGTACGAAACGCATCTTCTGTATTTTCTGACTCATCTTGCCCTTGGTTTACGTCACGTAGAACAACATTTGCAGGGTCAAGTAATTGAGCCATTGTTGGCGCGTTTGCCTCACCCGTAGCAATCCCAAACGTAAGTGCATCACCTGTAAGATCATACTCAAAAGGAGTCCCGTTTTCATTTGACGAATTAGTAGCAACATTTGGATTTATAAAATTAAGCGTTGTATTAAAGCTTGGTGTCGTTGAATCAGAACGCGAGGTTGAGGCTTCAACACTTGCAAATAATCTATCGCCTTGCCATTCCCCTCCTATTCTAAATATTTTGCTCTTTGTGATGCGTGAATTAGTATCGCTAGAAAAACGCAAGTTAGGATCGCCACCACCGTCTTCAACCGGAATAACGCCTCTTACAGCCGCTTGAATGCTGCCTAGGTTCTGTCCGTCAAGAGAACCAAAATTAACTGTTTCAAACTCACTCGGTATTGATACATTTCTAAGATCACTTAGGCCAGATGCTTGTACTCTAGAGCTTTCTTGGCGGCGCTCTTGATCGTTAACAACTGCATCAAAAAAGAATTTCATATTATCGTTTGGCGCATATTCAAATGTACCTGCGAAGTTTTTTGTCTCGTATTCGTAATTATCATAATCTTGAATTAAAAATTGTACTGGTAGGAAATCAAATGATTGTGCACTTGCAGCACCGCTATCAGCGGCTACCGAATTATCTCTATCTGCGCGAGGACGAAATGCGGTTACGTCTTGCTCACTGTAACTACCACTAAATACAACACCAAACTTACCGCCCGAATCAAGCTCCCAGTTATCCCCCCAGGCACCAGAAACTCGAGGAGTGACACCGTCTGTTGATAAACTACTATCTTCACCTTGAACTCTAATTGAGCCTAGAGTTTCATTTAACTGTAACGGGCGAATTGTTTTCAAGTTTATTGTTGCGCCCACAGAGCCTTCGATTGTTTTTGCTTCAGGGGACTTAATTACTTCTACACCAGAGATAATTGCTGCTGATACATCTTCAAAACTAATACCACTTCGTCCAGAACCTGAGCCAACTGTTGATACGCCGTTCACTTCTGTACGATTAGCATTGGTACCACGAATTTGAACGCCCGTACCTACCCCTGCTTCACGAGTAATTTGAATCCCTGTTACGTTTTCAAGTACTTCTGCGAGGTTTTGATCTGGTAGCTTACCAATATCTACAGCCTCAATAATTTCAACAAGGCTGTCTGCTGAACGCTTTTGTGCAAGCGCATTTGTAAGCGATTGTCGAATACCTGAAACCTCGATAACCTCAAGATCATCTGCAGCTTTTTTTGGAGCTTCTTGCGCCTGTGTAGACAAAGACATACCAAGTGCAGTTGCCGATATAACTGCCAGTGTAATTTTAGATAACTTGTGACTCATAGTTTTTTTCCTGTGTGTGTGAAATGCTATGTTTAACCAGCTACTTTATTGTTTTTATTAAAAGCCCTTAATTATTACAAAACCTTAACTTTATATTTACACTCAACTATAAAAAGGTCAACCTTTTGGTAATTAATTTAGATCAAATATCATGCAATATGTTATTACCAAAATAGAAAAACCTATCTAACCTTCAAGCTAATAGCAAAACTTACATTTTAAGTTAATGTTATTTATGGTTTTTAAGTTTCATTAGAAATAGGCCTATTAATAACAAGGGTTAGAAGAGTTATCGTTTTAAAAATGAAATAATTTAGGCAGGAAAAATCGATGATGTTAGGCTTACTGAATAAACAACAATATTGGTTAACCAATTCAATTGTTTTAGTCGAGTAGCGTAATTCTGGAGTGAGTTTTTTTGAGTACTGTTAGCTAACGCTATCGAAAATATAAAATTGAAGAATTTGAGGATCAAAAAAGGCGGTAAAACCGCCTTTTTAATATGATTAAGTGTTTAACTATTATAGCTTGTAGCTTAAGCCTAAGAATAAACGTGGGCCGTAGTCATTCACTTCACCTAGGTTACCTTCAACAAAGAAATCTTGTGATTTAGGAGCACTGAACAAGTTAATTGCTTCAGCTTTAACTCTAAAGTGCTCATCAATTTTGTATGATGCGCGCATTTCCCACACACCTACGCCATCAACATAACGAAGTCGAGTACCATTTGTAGTATATGGTTGGAAATACTCACTACGATATTTGTAAATAACGGCAGTATCAAATCCACCTATTTGGTAGTAAAGCTGGCTGCTAAATACATGCTTTGAGAAACCAGGTACTGAAGCCGACTCAATAATACCATCAGTTAATTGTGTAGTATTACCATCTACGTCAGTCTCAAACGTATCGCCGTACAAGCTATCTTGGAACTCAAAATCAGTGTCTGCATAGTTGTAACCAAATTTCATACCGATGCCATTATCCCAGCGGTAAGAAAATGAAGCTTCAAGACCTAATATTTCACTGTCCTCGTCTGATGTAACAGAGTTAGTAATTGGTAATGAAACAGTTTCACCGGCAACAGTAAAATCTTCAATTACTGTTTGTTGTTGAAAACCACCGTTGAACTGTTTGTAGTATAAGCTTAACGCTAAGATTGAATCTTCGTTAGGGTACCATTCAAATGCAGCATCGTAGTTCCACGACATAAGCGGTTGAGTATCTGGGTTACCAGAACCATTTACACCCACCAATAAATCGCTGATTGAAGTTGCTGTACCTTCTGTATCTTCTTGGAATGTACGGCTGTAACCTAAATCAGATGGATCTGCGCGTGACATACCACGGTATATACCAGCTCGGAATAAAATATCTTCACTGTAATCAATAACTAGGTTAAAACTTGGTAAATACTTAGTGTAGTCACCACCGCTTTTTATTTTATCCAATGAACCATTATCAGATTCAACCAGAGAAAGTACACCGGTATCACTTGTTACAACATCAAAGCTATTTCTAAAACCAATCGAAGTTACTTCTGTGTCTACAATACGAAGACCAAAGTTACCGCGAATGAATTTACCAAACATTTCTGTATCGTAATTAGCCATTAAGTACACTGATGTTGTTTTTTCTGTTACATCAATTGTACCTGCATTTTCATATTCAACTTCTGGGTAAGCAAACACACCATCAGCGTTAGAACCAGCTACAGCTTGTGAGAAACATACGTTGTCGTATGTAGCCCATGATGAACCTGTACCGCTATCTACAACGTTACCGTCACTATCAACATTTGTTACAATATCGCCATCAGATACACTCGATAAAAAGCCTGATTCTGGAAAGTCGATTTGACAACCTTGTAATACGTCAAGCGCTTCTGTACCAGAGTCTAGTGTAAATTCGTTTCTTGAACCGTTACCTTGGCTACCACCATACTGTAGGAACGTCATTTCAGATGTTCTAATACCACCTTGTACACTGGTGAAAACGTTACCATCTAGCGCATAGTCAAAATCTAATCGCGCTGAGATAACTTCGTTTTCACGAACATTTTCACGGTCAAGTCGCGTTCTTAGGCTATCTGTAAAGTTTGAAATATCTGTTACATCAAAATCTGTCAGTGTGAAATGAGGGATCTCATCACCCATATCCCAAGAAAAGAAATTACGACCTGATGTTCTACCACGGTTAGATATTTGAAGTTCTTCACGTTCAGTTTTTGAATATGCTAAATCTAGGTCAACAGTTAATCTATCAGTAACTGTATGTTCTATATTTATGCCGTAACCTTGGTAGTTTTCTTCACGAGAAAATTGCTCACCCGCTGATTCAATGCGCTCTTCACCTTCCCAGTGCAAAATACCGCCTACATCGTTAGTAACAAGTGTTGGACCTGTTACACCTGGTGTGGCACGTTTTTGTAAAAAGATTAAATCGTGGCGTGCTTCTTGTTGTGTTCTATCTGAAATTTGCGCATCAAAGTTAACATCCCAATCAGCTGAAGGTTGGTATTGCAGTGCAAAAAACATTGCATCACGCTCATCTGATGTCTCGTTTTGACGGTAGCTTCGGCTACTACCAGTCCAAGCATACGGAGTACCATCACTTACTGCTTTGCCCGTTTCAGGATCAATTTCTGTATCGTAACCTTGGTTGCTACTGCCACTAACTTGGTCTTCACAGTCGCCTGCGCTGCTACGGTAAAAACCTTCATTAGTATTATTTGGATCGTTTAAACAGGCCCATAATGAAGAACCTGATGGGCTAGAGCTTCTGTATTCAGCTTCTGGTTGGCTAATATCTTGGCGCTGTACACCAAAAGACACACCAACAGCTTGGCCGTTATCAAATTCAAACTGGTCAACATAACTAAACGTGCCACGGTAACCCGCGTCACTTTGAAGTGAGTTATCTACATTACCTTCATCAGGGTTGTAGTTTAATTTAACCTCTGCAGATACACGTTGTTTGCCAAAATCAAGTGGAGTTATAGTTTCAAGTGCAATAACACCTGCAACACCACCTTCAATCATTGAGGCATCTTGCGTTTTATATATCGCTACTTTTTTTACAAGTTCAGAAGGAAACTGCGAAAAGTTAACTGAGCGGTCACCACTACCATTAGTCGCTTCACGACCATTAATGTGTGTTGCGCTTAAAAATGGACCAAGTCCACGGATAGTTATTTCAGTTGCACCACCATTTTCACGGTGAGATGCAGCGCCTGTAATTGACTCAAGTGCTTCACCGATAGACAGTGCTGGTAAATCACCAATGTCTTCTGATGACAAGCCATCAACTACCGTTGTTGCTTCACGTTTAATTGCTATTTGGTCCTGTATTGTTCTACGAGTACCTGTAACACTAATTATTTCAACGTCTTCTTCAACTTCTGTCGCTTTTCCCTGATCTTCTTGTGCGCTTGCTGTAAATACGCAAGAACTTGCCATACCTGCGATGACCGCTGTTCTTACCCATTTTGCAACTGGGCGCATTGCAAACTGCCCTGTTGTAGAATTATTGCTATCTCGTGACTTCAACGACATTTGAATTCTCCGCTGGTTGTTGTTGTGTGATTTTAGTGTGTTAGCTTGTTATGCTTATGTATATTTTATGTGTCCTTTGACTTTAATATACTCAAACGCAGTCATATGATCAACCAATTTAGCGTTTTAATATTACCATAAGGTATACCAATTTTTACATAGCGGCATTACCAGCAGGTCAGGCAGGTTTTTCACTAGAATATAAACACCTCTAAGCTAGTCCATAAATGAGTTATGTAGGCTAAATTAAAGTGTGGTGAAAAGTATAAACAATAAAAAAGCCCCAAATTTGGGGCTTTTAAAAGTTAACTGATTAATTGGTTATTTAATCGTTTTGTATTTCCCATGTAGATCCAACACCTACTTCAGATGATTGAATATAATGAAGCCCTTTAGCACCCGCCTCTGACTGAAGGCCTGCAGGGTCAGTTTCTAATAACGTACTTGTTGCTGTAACGTACTCAAGCACTTCTTTACCATTCGTTGCTGGGTCTTGGTCAATTGCACCATCAGTATCGAATGCCCCATTACCGTTTAGTTTTCTAATTTCAACCCAGTCACCGCTTGCATCGCCTGATACTCGACTATCCATATAACCAAAGTTGTTACTTAGCACCGAACTATCATGATTAATTAAGTCACAGTCATATTCAAAAGCATGGTCACTATCAAGTGTATTTGGATAAAATAGGCCTTGAGTTGTAGCACTGCTGTTTATTGTATCTTCGTCTGTTTGATCGCCTAAACCGTTTGCAATTAAATTTCCATTAAAGTTGATAACAAACGCATTTTTGGTTAGGCCGTATAGCACCGGCGCATTCGCTGCGGTTAACTCATCACAATCACTTGTTGGTGCTTTAGGGCCTATTTCTGTACTAAATACAATAGGTTGCTGCGAGTTCAAAACCGTATTGTTTGTTACATTTAGTGTAAAGTCGCCGGCACTATCAAGCACTGCCTGATTACCTGACTTTGGTACACCACCATCATCTTGCGAAAATGGGTTAGCTGTAAATACAATACCGCCCGCTTCTTTATTACCAGAACGAATACCTGCAATGTAGTTGTTACTTACGGTGTGACCAAGTGGTGTAATTAATATACCCGCTGGGCGATCATCAGAGCTTGCAATATCGGTAGTTCGAATAATAACGTTATCTGTAACACTGTTGAAGCCACCATCTTCTAGTGAAATACCCCCATTAGGATTTACGATTGTATTGCCTTTGATGGTTGCACCCGAAGTTTGTACACGCATTAAACGACGACCCGTTACAAAGTTTTCTACGCGGTTATACTGAATAGTAAAGTTTGCATTATCAGCTGCACCGCTACCCGTTGTGCTACCTGCATTGATTAAATATAAACTTGATTGACCAAAGTTTGGATTATCACTGTCGCTAAATAAATTATATTGAATAACGTGATCAGAGCTTGATGATGATATTTTTATCACAGACCCTTTTTCTGCTACATTTCGATTAGAGAATGTATTTCGCTCAACCAACGCGCTTTGACCTTTTATCATCAGCCAATGGTATTCAGAGTTATTGAGTGTAGCTTCTTCTCCATCCATCGTGTTTTGCGAAAAAGTAAAGTTATCCCCTTCTGAGTAAATAACAGCACCTTCTTCTGCTTCACAAAATGCACCCGCTTTAGTATCTATATTCTTAAAGGTAAGCCCTGTTAATCCAGCGCCATCTACTCCAGCAGCTACATGCACACATACTTCACCGCTAAGTACAGGAGTTTGACCTTCTACAGCGCGAAGCGTTACTGCACTGGTTAATAAAATTGCGTCCATATCAGCATAAACACCGGTGTTTAAGCCAATAACATCACCATCAGCTAAACCGCCGCTTAAAGCACCAAGGAGTGCTTCAGGGTTACTAACTAATTGTGTGTAAACCAATGTATCAAGTGAGTTTGTAACCTCACTCGCAAAGCCATCGTTATCTGTATACGTAGCTTTTACAGACATTATTGAGCCAGCGTAAGCAGCAGGTGTAAATGTTTTACTATTACTGTCGGCTACTTCAACGCCATCAGCAGACCAAGTATAAGTAACGTTTGCCTCTTCAACACCATTGTTATCTGTTATCTCAGCTGTTAACTCGCCACTTGTCAAATAAGGCGCTACGCCCATAATTGCGACGCTACCGGCTTCGTCAACCGCAACAGCAGAAACAGCAATTGTTTCCTCAGACGTATTATCCTCGATAAATCCATTATCATCTGTATAAGCAACTTGAACACTTATCTTTTGACCTAACAGTGATGCATCAACTGTAAAGGTACTTTCTGTCTCGCCAACTATCTCTTGTGCATCAGCAAGCCACTGATAAGTTATATCTCCGGTTGCTCCATCGGTATCTGCAATTTCTGCTGTTAATGTATTGCCAACAGTTGGCGTGCCACTAATTGTAACTTGGCCTTCTGAATTTGTTCGTGCTACAACTTGTGTTCCAGTAGATGTAACAGATTCAGCAAACCCGCGGCTATCTTCAAAAGATGCACTAACTGTAATAACTGTACCAAACTGTGCGTCTGTTAACGTGAGCGTTGAAAGTGCTTCATCTGCAATCTCTACGTCATCAGCAAACCATTTATAAGTTACTGTATCGCCATCAAAACCGTTTTCGTCAGCTACATTGGCTGTTAGTTGCGAACCAACTAGCGCGTCACCCGTAATGGTTAAACTTGCAGGAAATGCGATTGCGGCAACATCTGCGGTTGGATCTGTAATATGTGATTCATTAATACCGCCATCATCGGTATAAAGCCCTTGAACAGTAATTGGTAACCCTATCTGATCGTCAGTCAGTGTAAATGAAGCGCTATTTGCACCTGCAATTGCCTCACCATCTGCATACCAATAGTAAGTCACGTCACCTGAGATGCCATCAGGGTCACTAACTTCTGCCGTTAATGTTTGTCCGCTTGTAACTGTTCCACTAAGAGCAATAGAGCCCAAGTTGTTGTCATTGTTGTTTGAGTTTGTGTCACAACCAACTATTGCTGCTGCAATAGCGCATAGCGCAAAATGTTTTAATTTCATGGTGGCTCTATTCTCCAAATTTATGATTTTACTATTTGGTTATCTATTGTGTGTGTTACCAAATAATTCACTTGTGTATTACCAAATTTATTTGAGTTGCAAATAAATTGTTAACCAACTTGGTAATATAACCATAATAAAATAACTTTTTCCACTACACTCACTCAAATAAATAACAATAAATAAACATAAAGTTAACCGCGCACTGTTTCTCTGGTCAAAAATTGAATTCAATCATGTATAATTACTGCGAAAAAACATAACTTTAGAGCAAAAAATTGGTTTTACATGAGGTTAAGTAAATCAGATTTATCTAATATATATAAAGTATTCTTATTTGAAGACTATAAGAAAATTAAGAAATGAAGTGAGTTTGTATAGAAAGGATTATTGACAGAGAGAACGAAAAGTAAGAGTAAAAAAGGGGCTATTTTTTTGCCCCTTTTTTATTAAGTACTGTTTTATAAAATAGCGTTATTATAAAACTCTACAGGCTCATTTGAGCCCAAAGCAACAGGCACGCGTTGATGCAAGCTCGTTGGCGCAATATCTAAAATACGCGTTCCTCTAGAGGTTGCTTTACCACCTGCGTTTTCAACTAAAAGTGCTAGTGGGTTTGCTTCATAAAGCAGTCTTATTTTTCCGTTATCGTTACCACTGCGTTTATCTTGCGGATACAAAAATAACCCGCCTCGGCATAAAATACGATGAACGTCACCTACCATCGCTGCATTCCAGCGCATTGAGCTTTTTTCAAAGCTTTCACAGGTATATAGCAATTTATCAAAATACACTTGTGTCGGTTCGTCCCAATAACGGTAGTTTGCCATATTAACGGCAAATTCACGACTTTGCTCAGGCACATTCAATTGCTTATTTGTCAATAAGTAACCGCCATGTGTTGAGTCTAATGTATAGCAACGTGTTGGACCACCAGTACTCATTACAAGTAATGATGAAGGGCCGTATAACACATAGCCTGCACATACTTGATTCACACCTGGCTGACTAAATTGCTCGTCACTGTCGAAAGCAACATCATCACGGGCTAAGTAAATAGTAAATATAGTGCCTATTTGACCATTAACATCAATATTAGAAGAGCCATCTAATGGGTCAAAGGCAACAATAAACTTACCTTCAGGATGACCACCTACTGCATGATCTTCTTCTTCTGATGCAACTGAGCGTACGCTGCTATCGTCAAGTAGTATGTCTTTAAGTAGTTGGTTTGCGATTACATCCAACTTTTTTTGAACTTCACCCTGAACATTTTCGTTAAGAGTTGAGCCTAAAACACCGGCTAATTCACCCTGACTTACTCGAAAAGCAATTTCTTTACTAGTCGCTAAAATTGTGCGAATAAGTAAAATAAGATCGGTATCTACACCGTCTTCTTTCAATACTGTATTTAATCTTTTCATGCGCTATACCTATTTACACAATTTAGATCGTCAAAGCATTGCTCTAGTCTTGCAACCATACTTTGCTCTGAATGACGCAGCCATACGCGAGGGTCGTAATATTTTTTGTTTGGCTTATCTTCCCCATCAGGGTTACCAATTTGCTCTTGTAGGTATGCTTGGTTATCTTTGTAGTAATCTAAAATACCTGTCCAACAAGCCCATTGCGTATCGGTATCAATATTCATCTTAACTACGCCATAGGTTAAAGACTCTGCAATTTTATTGTACTCAGAACCACTACCACCATGAAACACAAAATTAATTGAGTTGCTTGGTAGATTAAATTTCTCTGATACGTAAGCTTGTGAATCTTTTAAAATAGTGGGTGTAAGAACAACGTTACCCGGCTTATATACACCGTGAACATTGCCAAAAGACGCTGCAATTATAAAGTTAGGGCTAATACGGCTCAAACGTTCGTAAGCAAATGCAACATCTTCAGGCTGAGTATATAAAGAAGAGCTATCTAAGTGTGAGTTATCAACACCGTCTTCTTCGCCGCCCGTGCAACCAAGTTCAATTTCTAGAGTCATACCTATTTTTGCCATACGCGTTAAATAACGTTCACAAATTTCAATATTTTCTTCTAAAGACTCTTCGGAAAGATCAATCATATGCGAGCTAAACAGTGGTTTGCCCGTCAGTTCAAAGTGTCTTTCACCTTCATCAAGCAAACCATCAATCCAAGGTAGTAGCTTTTTAGCTGCATGATCAGTATGAAGCATTACTGCCACTTCATAATGTGCTGCCACTGAATGTACATATCTTGCAGCACTTACCGCCCCAAGCACTGCTGATTGTTGCTCTGGTAAAGATAAGCTTTTACCACAAAAAAATTGAGCTCCACCATTAGAAAGCTGAATAATAACGGGCGAGTTTTTCTTTTTAGCAGCTTCTAGCGTCGCATTTATAGATGTTGTACTAACAACATTTACCGCTGGCAAAGCATATTGATTAGTACGCGCATGCTCATACACAGCACTTACTTCATCGCCAACGATTACGCCTGGCAGTATTGTTGGGGCTAAATAATTCATTTATGCAATCCTTTCTATTTTAAAGCCTGGATACAAGAATCGGTAATTGCTTGCCAGTTTTCTTGCTCAACCCATTCTTTCTTCGCTATCCAAGTACCGCCAACGGCGAATACATTATTTAAAGAAAGATAGTCCATTTTGTTACTTTCGCTAACACCGCCTGTAGGGCAAAAGCTGACTGCTCTAAATACTGACGATACAGCTGATACAAAAGGTGCTCCACCGGCTAGCGATGCCGGGAATAATTTTTGCTCTTCAAAGCCATATTCAAGCGCCATTAAAATATCACCTGTGTTTGATACACCAGGAAGTACCGGTACATTACATTTAGCAAGTGCGGCAAGTAGTACAGGAGACACAGCTGGCGTTACAATAAAGTCAGAACCCGCTTCAAGTGCTTGCTCCAAAATATCAGTATTGATGACTGTTCCCGCACCTACTTTTAGCTCAGGCACTTGTGCCTTAATAGCTTTTAATGCTTCTAAAGAAGCTTCTGTTCTTAGCACTACTTCAACTAAAGTAAGGCCGGCGTTAGCCATAGCTTTCGCTATTTGAACACCTTGCTCTGGCGTATCAGCTTGAATTATAGGTAGCAGTGTTTGTCCTGACATAAGTTCAGAAAAGCGAGTCATAACGTTGTTCCTTTATAAAAAAGTAATGCGGCCGAGGTATGGCGGCCTTTAATGTTTGATTAACCTGAACTCTAGATAATAAATCTATCTCAAGCAGCTATTTTCAGCGCTAACTGCGTTGAATTTACTTGCAATAGGCCCGCTATTGACGCGTAAATTCGCCTTGTTTTCACTGAAAATCTCTAGCTAGAGAAAATAATTTTAAATATCACCATGATTCAATATGTTAGTAAATCTCTTAACCAGAGTTCAGGTTAATTATTTTGTTATACCAATTGCATTAAATTAATGAGCTATTATAGCGACAAGAAAATAGCTCAATAACAAGGCTAAAATTATGATACATAGTTGTTCTATATAAATAATTTTTAACGTAGTTAGTGAGTTATTTAATACGCTAAGGTGATCATGTTTTTAATAAAATTGGTATCAGATCCCAGCTTCAACCATTGCTAGCTGAAATATATCTTTTGGAGCAATAGCGCCTGGCTGTTGTATAACAGCACCTGCTGCTTTTGCAGCAAGTTGTACAGCACTTGAAATTGATTTATCAGATAAACGAGCACCTAAATAAACACCGTTAAAAGCATCGCCTGCTGATGTAGTATCTACAACATTTGTTACCGGTATTATAGTGTGGCTTTGAAGGGTCTCGCCCTCTTTTGTCACTACCGATTCAGGGCCATTTTTAACAACAATTTCTTCTATTTGGTAAGGTTTTAAATATTCAACAACCGCTTCTACGCTATGTACGTCATAAAGTGTTGTTAAATCTTCAACGCCAGGTAGGGTAATATCTGCAAGCGTAAAGGCTAAATGATATTGCTCTTTAGTTTCCTCTACACTATTCCACAAACGCGCTCTGTAGTTAGGATCAAAAACTATTTTAACTCCAGCATCTTTGAGCTGCTTTACAACTTTCCAAAATTGCTCACGTGCACTTTTTTCAATTATTGCTAATGAAATTCCTGAAAAGAAAAACATATCACCTTGGCTAAGCTGCTCAAGTGCATCAGCATCTAAAAAATCAACAACCTTTTTAGCTGCAGAATCATTGCGCCAATAAATAAAGCTACGCTCACCATGCTCATCGGTTTCTATGTAATACATGCCAGGTACTTTAGTATCGTGAGCAAATACAAGTTGCGTATTTATTTCTTCACTTTCAAAGCGCTCTAGCATTTTTTTACTTAAATTATCTTGACCTAAAGCCGTAACAACCGAAGTAGTAACCTGTGGGAAGCAACGCTTTAAATACACTGCAGAATTATAAACATCGCCTGCAAATGATTGGTGTAGTGTTGCCGCGCTCATAGCCCTAAGCTCGACCATGCATTCACCGATAAAGTAAATATTTTTCATCTTGGAAGTTACCCTATGTAGTTAACTGCTATGCACTTATACAAAATATGTTGGCACAGCAGTTATTATCTAGATTATTGAGGCTTTTTAAGAGGTTCTATTTTTGGAATTAAAATCCAAACAGCTGCCATTGCTATAATGGCTAAAGAAGCACCAATAACAAATGCTGGTGTATAGTTACCATCAGCAGTAAGAATAGGCACAAGCGATGTAAGGCCTACAGCACCAAGTTTTGCCGCCATACCAGAAAAACCTGATAATGTACCTACAGCTTTTTTGCCTAACAAATCACTTGGTAGTGTTTGCACATTACCAATTGCAGTTTGAAAACCAAATAAAATAACAGCCATAATTAGTACCGCTGTCGTTGGTCCGCCTGGATTTGCCATTGCAAGTAACGCAGGTAGCATAATTAAACAGCCTAGCGTAATAGTTAACTTACGTGTTTTATCAGTGTTCCATCCGGCTTTAAGTCGATTTTGTGCCAGTAAGCCACCAAACCATGCACCAAACATAGCGCCAACATAAGGAACCCAACCGTATATACCAATAGACTTAACATCCATGCCGTATACTTCGTTTAGGTAAATAGGTATCCAAAAAACAAATAACCACCAAATAGGGTCAATCGCAGCAGAGGCAATAATTACACCCCAGCTTTGTTTGCGAGAGAGTAACTCAGCAGTAGACGGGTTATATTCTTCTTCATCTTCGCCAGTCACATCGCCATTATCATCAACACGTCTTTGACCTGTTAAGATATATTCACGTTCTTCGGCAGTAAGCCAAGGGTGAGAGCTAGGCGGCGCTTTAACTAAAATTAACCAAGGCACTAACCAAAGAAAACCTAATACACCAACAAAAACAAACACCATTTGCCAGCTAAAGTAGATAGTTAAGTATGCAATTAAAGGAATCGCAATAATACCGCCGATAGCAGCGCCAGAGTTAAAAATACCCTGTGCTAAAGCACGCTCTTTAGTTGGAAACCATTCAGCATTACCTTTAGCTGCGCCCGGCCAGTTACCAGCTTCGGCTACACCTAAGATTGCGCGAAAAATACTAAGGCTAAGTACACCTTGTGCAAATGCATGGGCAACGGTTGCAATAGACCAAACACCTATCGATAAAACAAAACCGAAGCGTGTGCCTACCCAGTCAAATATTTTACCAAATATGGCTTGACCAAATGCATAAGCAAATACAAACACAATTGAAATATTAGCGTATATTTGTTTGCGTTCTAATGCTGATTCATCAGGGAATAAATCTTCAACAATATCAGGCCAAAGCACGCTAAGTGCTTGACGGTCGATATAGTTAATAATGGTAGCTAGCGCAATTAGCGCTATAACCCACCAACGTAAGCCTTTAAGTTGCATAATTAATCCTCAAGAAAGTCTTCACGCGCTGGGCTAAAGGTATCAATCAGGATTCCGCCTGTTGGGCAGGTAGCTCCATGATCAGCAAATGGTGGGATTAAGCAGCTATCACCCGGTTTTAAGATTTTAGTTACGCCATCAATGTTAAAGTGAAATTCACCTTCAACAACATACGTTACTTGAGAATGTCTGTGAGCATGGTTATAACCAATAGCCCCTTTCTCAAACCAAATTTTAACAGCCATTAGCTCTTCGTTGTAACCTAGCATTTGACGTTTTAGACCATTTCCTAAATCTTCAATTTCAGTCTCGTTGCCAAATGAAAAGTTTGCGCTTTGCTTTTGCATCCTATTTACTCCTGATTATTGTTCATCATATAAACGGCTAATCGGCCATTTAAAGTGAACTCTTTATTTTGATAATTGAATGTGTTTTTAGCTGATGTTGGTGCTTTATTAATAGCCACTAAATATGACTTGCCTTTAATATCAAGTTCAACAAGTGTTAAATCGCCCTGCTGACTATATTCAAGCTTTGTAACTCTGCTAACAGCTTCTAAGGTATATTCTTTACTTGGATTATATTCACCGTGAGGCTCTAATACTGATATAAATTTATGATGCTTTTGACCCTCAACGCGACGAATAAAACCGTTTTCGTTGCGTAAATTAAAATCAGGGTCGTTTGCGCCTATTTGGGTAAACAAGAAAGACTCATCACCTTTAACTAAACTCGTTTGCGTATAAAAGCGGCCATTCTCGTTTAACCACGTTACTTTAGCTAAACCACTTTGAGGTTGCGCTTGAGCTTTAAGCCATAGATGCTGGTAGCCATTTTTAGTACCTAATGCAGCGAGTTGTGTTGCATTCGCTTTTAGCTCAAAGCTGGTATCGATAAGCTGACCTTTATAATGCAAAGGCAAGTCAAGCTGATGCGCTTTATTTGCTGCAACATCAAACATATCAAGTGCAACTGTGCTTTGTAGTTCAGGTAAGTTAATAAGTGCAAGCGTGCGTTCAAGATCAACGCCTTTATAAGCTGTGCTTATTTCGCCACTTGAAACCGTGCCATATTCATTTGTTTCAAAGAAGTTAAGCGTTGGGTAGTTATTATTACCTACTTCAACATTTGCATTAAAATGTGTTGTTTCGTCAACCACTACCGTATTGTGCGCAACAGTGTGTTTAGCGTAAGTTTCGTTTTCTGGTAAGTAACGACCGCCGTATTTAGCTTCTACATTTAAAAAACGTGCTGCGCCATAATCAGATACAATTTCATTACCGTGGTCGTAAAACTGCCATGTTAGTTTATCAAAATGACCATGACCTAAACCTTGTGCAGCAGGTTTAAATAGTAGAGCTTGATCGCCACCTAGCTGCGTTCTCATTACAACTAGAGCACCTTGTTTACCGTCATTACCATCGCCGAAAGCAACTGATTTAAACGAATAAGGTTTTGCCATGTTGTTATCAAGTGCTTGAGCTACTTTTAGTCCATCACCAGAGAGGATTATTTGGTCTTGTTGCTTAGCAATATCTAAATAACCTGCATCGTTGGTTAAACCGTATGCCGCAGTTACACCATTTACTAACTCAATGGTATCGATACCTTTACTTTTTATTGCATCGTTAATTGGGAAGAACAAACCGTTGTAGCTAAGTTGAATCGTCGTATCAATCGCTTTTAATAATATGCCATCGCGATATTCAAAGATTTTTCGTTGCGGTTCGTTGTTTTCAATCGCTTTAGCAAACGTTACAAAGGGTAATAGTGCAAAGCGTTGATAGTAAGGACCTTCGTTATAGTAACCTTGTGGTGAAAACAGCATCTCTAGCTGCTTAATAAAGCCACCTTTACCCGACTTTTCTAAATCGTATAATGATTTTTCTACCCACTCAGGTTCACCTAATACATACCCTGCCATGCCAACACCCGCTGTTGCCCATGTTCCATGGTTATGTACTTTATTAAATGTAGAAGGCTGGCCTACTGATGTGAACAACGAAACAGGTCGTAGTAAGTCATTTTCAATTTTTTTAATGTTATCGGCATTTAACGAGTCATGAATTAGATCATATGCTTGTATTGTGTACACAAGCCACATTGCTTCATTTAGGCTTTGCCAAAAAAACTTACCTGGATTTTGCGAATCCATTTTACGTTTTGGATGCAGACCAAGCGTTGGGTATAATTTTGCATACTCAAGCAACATATCACGTACATAATTTGCGTATTTATCATCTTGGCTTAATTGATAAATAATGCCCGCATTGTACATAAGTTGGTAATTTTTCTTATGACGCTCATGTGTATAACCACCACCGCCGTCTTTTGGAACTGGCACAGTGATAGGCTGTGCAATTTGCTCATCAACTTGTGCTTTTAGCGATTCAAACGCGTTAGCAAACTTTGTGCTACTGTTGCTACTAATTGCTTGGCGCATTTGCTTAACATCATCAGTAGTAATTACTAAGTTTGGGTGCGCTGCATGCGCACCCAATGATGTAAGTAATGTAAGTGCAGCTACAGCAGCTATTTTAAAACCTGTTTGGCATTTTAATAAGTGCATAGTATTTACCCTGCCTTATTTAAAATGTTGTTATTTTTTAATACTGCCGTATGCGGGCCTTTAACTCTTAGCTCTTTCACACTTGGTGCTTTAGTTTCATCAAATGTATTGTTTGAGATTTCAGTTTTAGGCTCGCCTACTGTGTGCTCTACAACAATAGGAGCAGTTTTAACAAATTTATTATCTGTGATATTAGTAACCTGAACACCGTGAACATAAATGCTCGCTTGCTCTTTATTACGCTTACCAAAGCCAATATTATTAAGCGTGTTACTCGTCATTTCAAAATGAGGACCAAATGTACTTTCATCTGAACCACCACGGTAAAGCTTAACTATGCCGCCTTCTACATCGTTAAATGTATTATTATTTACAATGACGTATTCCGCGTTATAAACACCTAAGTCTTCAATTTCAGTATTTAGACGTAAAATGTCACCTGTTACTGTATTAAAGGTATTACCTGTAAGAATAATTTCATCAGCCATTGCACCTTTACCAGTGATAAAGAAATGGAATGAATGATTAATATCTAAAGCATTCAACTCAGAGTTAGTCATTACAAAGCGATAATTATCAACCATACCCCATTTTTGCGTACGAACAATGCTGTTCCCTATTGCATCTGGCGCGTTTTCACCTGAAATTGATAAGCCATCTAGTTTTAAGCTGCCGCCATCATGTATTTCAAATAATGTAGAGCGTTGAAAAGTAAGTTTAGACTTGCCGCTTTGCTTCGCTTTAATTGTCAACGTTTTATCAATTTTAACCAGTTTAGAAACATCATACTGACCAGGTGCGAGTTCTAATACATCACCCGACTCTGCATTATCAATAGCGTCTAGTAATGCACTTACATCAGCTTTAACAGAATGTGTTTTACCAGAATCAAAATCAACTAAGGCAGGTACTTTTGCATACCAGCTAACACCGGTATCTTCTTTTTTCAGCACTTTTAAATCGCGCTTTGCACCTACATTTAAACTTTTAAATGTTGGGTAAAGTAGACCATTACTTGCTTTTTTAAGTGTGATTTTTTCTTTCTTTACACCGTACATTAACTCAGAAATCACTTTTGTATCAGCAATGTTGTTACTTAGTACCAACCCACTTACATCATCAAATGTTGTAAATGGCTGTTCGCCATCTTGATTTATGATTAAGTTGTTTTTCATTGTGCTGTTTTTAGGCGCCGCACTTCGTTCAGCATCGCTACCAGCTGCAAGTTGAATATGACGCACATTTATAAATGTGTTGTTTTCAATTGTCGCATTTTCAACCTGGTGATAACGATTAATAGATGAATTTGGTACGCCGTTCATCACAGTAAAACCACTGCCAAAACGATATCCTGTTAGACCTTGTAGGTAGTTGTTTCTTACAATTTGGTCTTTATTGATAACGCGTATACCACCAGTGTGATCAACACCATTACCAATGAAAATATTTTCTTCTATAAGGTTACCGTTACCGTGGCGCAGCGTTAATGTACCGCGCGCTTCATAAAATACATTATTACGAAGGATGTTTTTGCCTGACTTAACCGACACAATTTCTACTTCACCATTGGTGCGTTCAAAGTAGTTATTCTCTACCAATGTATGCGAATCAGTTAATGAGTAATGGCTGGTGCCAATACGTAGGGTTTCACCACCGTTCGAACCAAAAGTAGGACGGTAACCAAAGTAGTTGTTATCTATACGATGATAATTTTCCTGACTTGCTTCAGTATTTAAACGCACAGCAACTGTCACGCCTTTATTTCGTTTGCCGACTAAATGGCTATGATCGAAGCGGTTATGTTGTCCATATAGTGCCACCCAATAATCAGACTCTCGTTTGTCTGGATTACTGTAATTATCAATTACTGTTTGTGTAACTCGTGAATTGTAGGCTAATTCATTTTTATTTTTACGAAACTCTATTACAGCTGAGCTCGGTGTATAGCCGTCTTTGAATACTAAACCTGAAGCTTCAAGGTATTTACCTGCAAGTCTTAGGTTAGATTGACCCGATAAGATTACTTTACCGTTAGTTTCAGCGGTCAATAAAATAGGAGAGTTTTTTGTGCCTTGGCCTTCAAGTAGGATTTCGAAGTCAGACCATGTACCGTTTTTAAGGATTACTTTGTCGCCAGCAACTAAGTTAGACGAAATATCACGGAAGGCTTGTTTATCATCTACAAAATAATCTTTGGCTGCTAATTGCGTAGATATACAACCAATCAGAACTAAACTTAGCTTTATAGTATTAATTAAACGCATAGTTAACTCTTTATATTGTGACTCGAATTAGGCTCTATGAATATTTAAAAGTGGTGTTGCACAAAGCAGGCTAAGTCTCGTCAATCGAAAGTGTGTGTGCTGGCGCTAAACTATAAAGCTAAGCGCCATTTGTCGTGTTTTTTACTTTTCTAACTTTTTGAAGTAATCAAAAATTTCAGGAACGTTACCTTGACCCATACCAGCGTCAAACGCTGCTTGTAGGTTAGCTGATGAACCTTCAGCGATTTTAGATTGTGTACCTAAATCTTCTACCATTTGTAGGAAGTAGCCTAAATCTTTGTTTGCATTAGCAATTGAGAAACCAAGGTCGCTAACATTATCAACCGCATAGTTTTTACAAAATTGCATAAACGGTGAATTAGATGGACCAGTCGACATGATGTCGAAAAGTTGTTGACGGTCAACACCAGCAAGCTCTGCAACTGCAAACGCTTGTGACATAGCACATACTGTAGTCATGCCCATGAAGTTGTTGATTAGCTTAGTTGTATGACCAGCACCTAGCTCGCCAAGATGGAAAACATTTTCACCTTGATCTTCTAGTACTGGTTTAACTTTATTGAATGTATCAATATCGCCTGCAGCCATAATGTTTAAAAGACCGTCTTTAGCATGTGCTGGAGTACGACCAAGAGGAGCATCAATCATGCCTGCGCCTTTTGCTGCTAAATCAGCACCAATTTTTTTAGTAGATGATGGGATAGAAGTACCAAAATCAACTAATACTGCACCTTCTTTAATGCCTGCTAAGATACCGTCTTCTGCGTAAACAATTTTTTCTACAACTGCTGAAGTTGTAAGACAAAACATAACAATATCTGAACCTTCAGCTAGCTCTTTTGCAGTGCTTGCTGTTTTTGCGCCTCTAGCAACACATGCTGCAACCGCATCTTTGCTAAGGTCCATAACAATTAGCTCATAGCCTTTGTTTTGTAAATTTTCGGCCATGTTGCCGCCCATTAAGCCTAAGCCGATGAAACCGATGACTGGTTTTGACATGAATAACTCCTAAATATGTGGCGCATACTTTTATAAGAACAAGTAAAATCTACTCTATAAATACGCTGTGTCTTTTGTTTCAATTTGTAGAGTAACTTTAAGCTTGAGTTATTTATAAATTAACCTGTGCAAAACGTAACTCTGATTAATTACCAATACATTGTATTCACTCAAACCAAGCAACTTACCAATTGGTATGCAAAAACTGTATTACCATACGCCTTTTTTGTCAACCAATAAGTTAACCAAGTAAACCCCGCATTTTTACAAATTACATACAAAAAAATTTAATACAAAATAAAAACAATTAGTTAGGGAGAACTAACCCAATCAAACCCAGGTTAACTTTTGTTGAACAATCAGTAACTTTTTTTATACTAATAGGTTGACCAATAATTAAGTGTTCTTTATTTAAATATGCAAAATTCAATAAAACGGTTCATTAATTGGCAATTTACAATTGATGTTATTGGTAAATCATAAAGGCCATACATGAACAGCTTCCAAATCTCCATCGCATTGAGGTTGTGATCTATAAGTAACGCCTACATATATGGCTAATACACATAAAACCACAAAATGTGCTTAATAATAGTGCTTAGTTGAAAATATACTGAACTTTGAAAAAATCACCAAAGGAACTTAATAATGCGTTTATTACATACTATGCTGCGTGTAGCTAATTTAGACAAATCAATTGCTTTTTATACTGAAGTCTTGGGTATGAAAGAATTACGCAGAGCCGACAATGACGAGTATCGGTATACATTAGCTTTTATTGGGTATGGAAATGAAAAGGACACGACGGTCCTCGAATTGACATATAACTGGGATGAAGATAGCTACGACCTGGGTAATGCTTATGGACATATAGCTATTGAATTTGAAGATATTTACAAAGCCTGTGCTGATATTAAGGCAGCCGGTGGCAATGTTAGCCGTGAACCAGGTCCTGTAAAAGGCGGTACCACTGAAATTGCTTTTGTAAAAGACCCTGATGGCTACTCAATAGAGCTAATTCAGAAAAAAGAAGACATGAGTAACTTTTAAATTACTCACTAACAAATTCAAGTGATAACAATTTGCTTAGTCATGTGGGGCCTAATTGAGGGTGTAACAAATTTTATGAATTGTTCAGATACTTGTGTAGATTGGTATTAAATAAAAGGTGCTTTTTAGCACCTTTTTAACGCAACTGACTATCTTTACTACCACGTCTATTGAATGATTTTGCGCTAACACCATTACCTTCTATTGCAGCTTGGCATGCAACACAATAACGCACTCCTGGTAACGCAAGCCTTCGTGCTTGTGGGATTTTCTCGTCGCACTCATCACATAGCTCTGCACTTGCGCCAGATATTAAATTGCTTCTTGCGTACTGTACGGCGTCATTAACACTCGCATCAATTTGATCTTGAATTGCACTGTCTCGTGCCCATCCACTTGCCATAAATCCTCCTAATAAAGTTGGATGTTTAAGTTTATGCTACCAAATCGAATCTTTATAAGTACTGAATAAAAAAGCTAGGAATGTGATGTTCTTTGAAGGCTTAAGCTACGAAACTATATTTTATACTTGGAGAAAAGATACTGTAGTTGTTCTTTGTGAACTCTTTTTCAAAAAAGATCAACACTCTACAATTAGGCAAAAAAAAGCAGCTAAAAAAGCTGCTTTATAATTCCAATTATTTATTTAAATATTAAAGGCTGTAATCAACAACCTTCATACCTAATTTTTCGAGCTCTGGGCGGAGTGTTTTAGCATCACCCACTACTAAATAAATCATGTCTTTAGTATTTAAGTGTTTTTTAGCTAAGGCGTTAACTTCTTCTTTGCTAATATTGCTAACAATCTCATTTCTTTCTTTTACAAAGCTAGGTTTTAAATCAAATTCTAATATTTGTGCTAAAAAGCCAAGTTTTGCATTAGGCGTTTCGTATTTAAGCGCATCTTTTTGATTGATAGCTTTACGCATAAACATAAGCTCTTCGTCAGTGACACCGTTTTGAGCATAGTTATTAAGCTCATTAGTAAACTCTGTAATAGACGCTGCAGTAGAGTCGGCTCTCACCGCTGCAGAAGCAGTAAAGCCACCCGATGTTTTATCACCCCAAAAACGAGAGCGAGCACCGTAAGTGTAGCCTTTATCTTCGCGTAAATTTAAATTGATACGGCTGTTAAACGTGCCGCCCAGTGCAAAGTTCATCAAGTTAGCTTTAAAAAACTCACCTGTAATATCTTCAACCATATCGCGTTTACCAATACGAATTTCTGATTGAGGAGCATCAGGTTTATCAACCAAATAAATCACATTAGTTTCTACTTTAGGTTCACTGAAATCAACCGCTACTGAGCTCGATTTACCTTTCCAGTTTGTAAGTGTAGCTTTAACTTTTGGTTCAATTGTTGACTCTTTTAAATCAGAAACAATAATGACTTGAGCGCCCTGCGGTTTAAAGTTTGCGCTATAAAAAGCTTTAACGTCAGCAAGTGTAATAGCCTCTATACTATTAAGCGTTCCAGTGCTTGGAAGTGCGGCTATATTGTTTCCATATAGTAATTTACTATATGTATTAGATGCTAAATACCCAGCATCCTTCATTGAATGTTGAATATTTTGAATGATTTGCTTTTTATTACGCTCAAAGTCATCTGCATTAAATGCTGGTTTAAATAACTTTTCTTCGACAAGCTTTAGCGTTGCATCGACATTTTTGGTTAAGCTAGAAACATACACATTTGTATGTGTTTTATCTGAGTAGATATTTACCTGGCTACCTAGCTTTTCAAGCGCGTTACTCATCTGCTCTGTAGTGTAGTTTTGCGTTGACTCGCTCATTAACGATGCAGTTATTGATGATAAACCAACTTTACTAGCTTGCTCACTGTACAGGCCACCGGGAACTTTAATGAAAATAGCGGTAGTTGGTGTTTCTGTACTTTGAGTACCTAATATTTTAATACCGTTTTCGGTCTTAGTTTGCCAAAGAGTAGGAACATCAACAGCAGGATTTGCGCCGGCCTCTGGATGAACACTTCGATCAAATGTATCAACAGCTCTTCGTGCCACTAAATCATCAGCTGAAGTTGTAGATGGACCTCCAAAATCATGCGTTTTAGGAGTAAAGTTGTCTGGTGCAGCTATAAGCTGTGTCTGCCCTTCTGGCACAACACTCATAATAACGGCAGATTTATCTTTGATATATTGATTAAAAACACGCATAACATCAGCTTTTGTAACTTTGTTATAACGTGCAATCTCATCTTTAGCTGAGTTTGGATTACCAGTAAATGTTTCTGACGCGGCTAGTTGAGAGACTTTACCTGATACGCTTTGCAGACCAAAAATTGCACCCGATTCTATTTTAGCTTTTACTTTATCTAAATCATCTTGTGTAACGCCTCGCTCTTCAAATTCAACAAATGAATCACGAATGATTTTTTCCATATCAGCTAACGTTTTCCCTGCTGTAGGATTTGGTAAAGCATAAAGACTAATTGAACACGCTAACTCTTGGCATGGGTGATTTGCACTTGCTTGAACAGCAAGTTGAGTTTTAACTAAGTTTTTGTATAGTAGTGAATTATTACCACCACCTAATATTTCAGCAAGTATATCCAGTGGTGCTTCATCTTCAGAGCGAGCGTAAGTCGTTGGGAAGCTCATGCTTAATAAAGGTAAATGAACTTTATCTTCCATTGAAATATATCTATCAGCATCTAGTGTTACAGCTGTTTTTTCTACTGTAGGAATTTCAGGGCCTTTTGGGATTGGCGCAAAGTATTTAGTAACTAAAGGCAGTATTTCATTAGCGTTGATGTCGCCACCAATAGTAAGCGTTGCATTATTAGGACCATACCACTTTAAAAAGAATGCTTTTAAATCATTTACATTTACGCGATTAAGATCGTCCATAAAACCAATTACAGGCCATGAATATGGATGACCATCAGGGTACATTGCTTGAGCAACACGCTCACCTAAGCGACCATAGGGGCGATTATCAACGCGTTGGCCGCGCTCATTTTTTACTGTTTCGCGTTGTACTTCAAATTTTTCTTGGGTTACAGCATCGAGTAAAAAGCCCATTCGATCAGCTTCTAGCCACAACATCTTTTCTAATTGATTTACAGGTACTGTTTCAAAATAATTTGTTCTATCTGAGTTAGTAGTACCATTTAAAGTACCGCCTGCTTCAGATATTATTTTAAAATGTTCCTCATCAGCAACATTTTCTGAACCTTGAAACATCATATGCTCAAAAAAGTGAGCGAAGCCTGACTTACCCAACTCTTCGCGAGCAGAACCAACATGGTATGTTACATCAACGTGTACTAAGGGGTCTGAATGATCCTCATGCACAATTATTGTTAAACCGTTATCTAGTTTATATTTTTTATACGGTATGTTGATTTCACCTGCATTAGATTTCACTGATTCAATAAGTGTAACGCCAGGAATTGATGTTTCTGTAACAATATTTTTATCAACAGCTTGAGTTGAGCTATTACATGCAGCTAACCCTGATGCAAGTAAAACAGCGAGTGCAATTTTTGTGAGTTTCATTTTTTAGTCCATATTTAAATTAACTCAATGAGTTTAAAGACTAATTAAAAGTACAACAAGGAATATGGAGCGATTATCGGTTTGGTTTTGTAACGAAGTGTAAATAGATTGATATAAAAATACAAAGTTGGGGTAAAATGAGGATATTTATTTTTGAGTTTTATTCTAATAACACTGCACTTCCCTATTAAAAAATAAGTAAATGACATACCTAAGAGATTAGTACTCTTGATAACGTCGTGCATAGAGAGTGCGATGTCACACTGCTTTATACATTACTTAAAATAAGTAAATGGCATCCCCAAAAGATTAGTACTCTTGATAACGTCGTGTATAGAGAGTGCGGTGTCACACTGCTTTATACAGTACTTAAAATAGTAAGTGGCGTCCCCAAGGGGATTCGAACCCCTGTTACCGCCGTGAAAGGGCGGTGTCCTAGGCCTCTAGACGATG
>NZ_JBBMQY010000031.1:0-32128 GCF_038900255.1 Pseudoalteromonas sp. AS84
AAAAGTAAACAATAAATTGGGTTTTGTGCTAACTCTGTCACGACAATCGTCATTTTTGTTTGTGGGTATTTATCTATATCTTTATGGGAGAGTCTTGGAAAAAATGCCCGAGAGCCCGACTGTGAGGTGCTTTCGTTTATTAATGAGCATTGCATATCTCGCCAATCAAAGCAGCAATTGCCAAACTCATCTCGCGCTTCACAATCTGGGATATCAAAGGTATAACCAACCTTACCTGTTTGACGGTCAAAATACGCTAACTTAGGAGGCGCCATCCTATCCCAGAGTGGCTGAAGGTTTAAAAATGTAAGGTTAAAGCCGAGTACTAAATAAAGTAACCACCAATGAAAAGCGTCGCCCTCTCCATGAAATGGGATTAGTATAATATCTAAAGCAACAACCAAACTACCAACAAACCCCAAAAACATGGGACCAAATATAAGTGCTCTCATGGGGTCATTACCGCATGAATGGACTTGAAAGCGATGAGGGTTACTACTAAAAACTGATTTATCATCATATAACCAATTAGCTAAAAAGCATAACCCATTAAACATCTTCCGCAGATACAGCGTATCGCCTTCTTCATAGAATTGATTAAAAATTGTTTTTTTAGGTAATGGGCCACCTAAGTACTTATAAATAGACATATTATTCCTTTAACAAACTCAAACTATGCATAGCTCAAGCTCAAACTTCCTTTAAGTTATAAAGCGGCTTTTATAAACACTTAAGGTATTCCCATAAACAACTGTAGCGCTAAACGCTTTGCTTTGTATTTGCAGGTTAGTTTTTCGATACGCTCAGGCTCACCTTTAAAATGCAGCCAAGGCTTAATTATTTCTTCGTTAGGTGTCGCTCTGAGCCAATTAAAATGAGCAGCCTCTTTATTAAACTTTTGCCAAATTTCGGCTTGTTGAGCAAGTGAAAAGTCGCTCCAAAATTTATTAGGTCTGTCATTTTTTTTATCAAATTCAGCGGTGGGTTCATCAAGGTGGCGGTAGTTTTCATACTCAGGTACATCAGGAAGTGGTTGGCTGTTGTCCATAAAACGCACTACACGCTCCCAATATAAATAACAGTTCATTGGGTTATTTGAGTTATCTGGCACTTGCACAACAATTTTAGTGTCAGGGTATTTATCCTCATCAACATGACTTATATAGGGTACAAACCCCATTACACCTGGGCGTGTTGCAACCATATCTAAATGGCATACAATATCAGCCCACTTAAAACAACAATTACCCTGCTCATCACGCGCTTCGCAACCTGAGATTGGATAAGTAAAGCCTACTAGCTGCTTTTGTCTATCAAAGTATATTTGTTTTTTGGGGATGTAACTGTCTGTTAGTGGCAGTAAATTAAGAAAAAACAAATTCCAAGAAAAAGTAAGTATAGGTATCCACCATTGAAATTTTTCACCCTCTTCGTAAATAGGTAGAGATAAAACACTTATTAAAGTCACAAGACTCAAAACAGCCCCTATAATTATAGGACCAAAAAGTACAGCTCTAGCTGGACTATTTCCACACATTTCTATTTTATATCGTTCTGGGTGCTTTTGTATTGCCTTCTGTTTTTTAGAAGGTAAGTCATACAAGTAACACAAGCCTTTAAACTTAGCCTTAAGACTATTTAATCTCTCAGGGTAAAAAAAACAATTAAACCGCGTTTTTTTAGACATAATATCAACGGCTAGGTAGTCATTATTTTGCATCAGATTCCTTATGCGATTGCTAAATCAGGTGAAGCATTCTTAATTGGCTTTTCAAACGCATCAAAATCTATAGGTAAGGTTAAATTTTCGTTGTATATAAGTGTTGATTTTATTTCAACATCAAACACACTGATACTAGGTGATTCAATTTCAAACTCATAAACTGCAGCATTTAGGCTAAGGCTATTATCATCAAATTCACATAAATATTCTTTAGTACCTTCAATCCACCCTGCTTCTTTGTAAACATCCAATGTTGTTGGATGTCGCCAAGAGTATTTTACATCTAATAGCAACTCTGACTTACCAACAATAAACATTGGTAAATCTACTTTCACCGTATAATAACTGCGATTATCAAAAAAAGTTGGTGTACTTATAGTCACTTTAGGCGAAAATAAAACGCTTTGAATATATTTAAAATATTCATTAGGGTCTGAGAAAACATTATAAATAGCGCCATTTTCTTTGGCGAATACACCTCGCTTATTTTTGGCAAACGGACCAAACTTAGCCCATATTTCTAATTTACTGTCGGTTAACCACACAGCAAGTAAGCTAAATACTATTGAGCCTAATAATAATGCCCATCCCCAAGGTCCAAGACTTGCAAATAAAGCCGTGTGTATTCCTAGTCCAATACTGAAACCCGCCGCGGCAAACATAGCAATACCTGCATCAGTATCACTTACACTGATTAATTGGTATGCATCAGCAGCTTGAATCGCCCCCATGAGGACCCCCATAACACCCGAGAAACTTCTTAGAACATTAACACTAGCGGATGAGCCAAGCATTCGAAATGACATCCTTGATCGAGTCAAAAATCTTTGTCCTACATTTTTTGTATACGCCTCCCACACACTCCCAATTGCAGCTAAAGTGCCACCTAACAATGCTATATTCTTAGAGATTTCGTAGGGTGTGCCTTTTTTAAACTCTTTTTCATAATTTATGTAATAAACATATGTGCTATACCCCGTCAAAAATAATAGGGGTATAGAAACAAACCGCCCCGTAGCTACGCTGATACGTTTTAGCATCTTAGAGTCTAAGCCACGATGGTGAAACTCCTCCCCAAGACTTCGGACAGGGCTATCAAACAGCACCTTTGCAGGAATATCATTTTCAGGCAATGTTAAAACGTAAAGTTGGCTACCAGCCATGAGTGCCGCTAAGTTTTTTTGCTCTAAAACCATTTTTGCCATTTGCGTAACTAAAGCGATGGTTTGCTTAAATAGCTTGCGATTACTTTCATTAATCCCATTTGAAAAAAGGGGCTGCTTTAATGCTTTTGCAACTGTAATTACTTGATTTGTATTAGTGGAAGTGATTTTTCCTTTTTCTTCAATGGCTTTAATAATATTATTAAATGCACTTCGTTGCTTACTCGTTTTTAAGTCATTTAATAAAGGGTGGCTAACAATATCCATATTCAAAGCAAAGCGCCCTTCAGGCACTGCATTCGCTGGGTATATTTTTAAGTTTTTAAACTCTGCTATGTTACGTGATTTGCTAAAGCCGCCAATTAAGTGATGGTACTTAATTCCTTTTTCTGTTAATTCTTTAGTAAAAGTAGCAAAGACTCGCTCTTGCATACCTAACCACTCATTAAGCCCCTTAGAGACAACATCAAGTACACCTTTATTCAATAAATAGGCAGGTATAAACGGTAATGATAGCTCTTCTTTAATTTTGTCATGATCAAACTTTTTAGGATTAAACCCTTCTATTGTGTCTGCAATTAATTCCTCATCATAATTAGTGTTTGCTAGGTTTTCTCCAAATGCCTCTGGGTGTACACAAAATTGCTTACTAAACCAATTATTGCTTGTTTGAGTTATTTCAAATACTAATGTTTTACTCTTTTCAAATTGCTCATCTAATCGATTAATTAACTTGTCTTTTTTTTCTTTATCGCATAGCCCTGGTAAATACGCAGACAGTGTTGTTTTAGGTAAGATTAGTGTTATTAATTGCTCACATATAAATTCAAACGCCAGTCCGTAAGTTAGAACGCCGCCCGTTGTTAAATCCTTGGCTAGGCACTCCCACTCTGCCGGTGGTTGAACATTAATTTGGTCGCTAATCTCACTTAAAGTTAGCTCTAAATCTTGGCAATCTAAATAATATAAATCGTAGAGCTTTTCTCGAGCAACTAAATAACCTTCAACTGCATCAATTACTGAAGATGGATTGGTTCCTAGCAAATACTTTTCTAGTTCTTGCTCTGAGACTTCATCCGCTGCTTTTCGTGCATTACTGCTTTGTGGATCTTTTTTTACAAAAGGTTTATGCGACGTTTTAGGTGTGCTGAGCGCCTGTTTTTGCCACAAACTTTCATTAAAATACAGCTGATGAGCCAGCATTGCCGACTTATAATACCCATTCGATTCAAGTGCTGATTGGTGGTCTTTCAGTATTTGAGAATAGTAGTCAGCTGTTATTTTTTGAGCCTGTGCTATACCTAAAATATCATGAACGAGCACGCTTACTTTACCACCAAGAACGTCCATGTTTTTAATCGAAACCCAATTAGGAGCATCATTAAAGTCTAAAGATTGCATTCGCTCATTACGATACCTATTTGCAATTTGAGTATCATCACACTTACTTAATAATGGTTTTTTGCTAAGGCGTAAGTCGCTTTCATACATCCCCCCTAATACAGTAATATATTCCCACGACCACTGTACTCGCGAAAAAGCAATTTGAATATTAGGCACTTGGGCTGTACTTGACGAACCAAACAGTTCAATTATTTTACGCGGTAGTAAAATATCTTGATTAAAAACACTACTATGCGGTCTAAGGTCTTGGCTATGATGTAGGGATAAATCCACATCACTCAATTGCTTATCAGCTAACGCTGCAATCTCTCTCCATAAAAAACCATTAATATATATGTAATAATAACCATATGCAGCATCATCCTCAGGTGTTGGTCTAAATTTATCCATAGGGATGAATTCGGGTGCGCCCGCTTTAGTTTTATCAAGTGTATAGTCTTTAAATACTAGCGGCGTAACGGTTATAAATGTCGGTTTTTGATCTTCAGCTAAATCTTGCGACTTTAACTTTTTCGCGGCTTTACCAAAAGGTATACAAAGCTCCGGTCCAGAAAAACTATGTAAAATAAGATTTAAACTACAGTCTTTCGCTTCATCAACAATCCTAGGGGCGTATATATATTGTGTAGTCATTTAAACTCCCTCATCAAAAACTTGGTTATTCTTGAATGCACCTTGAGTGACGGTAAACTTCCCTTGACCAATTAAATTATTATTAGCGTCTGTCTCTACGATAAAAGCAGCCTCAGCTGGGTCTTCACTTTGTGTATCTGTATCCCTCATTTCTACACTTAACCCCCTAGGTGACGCGCCACCTGATTGCGCTAGCGGCATAGGCGGGGTGTTTTTTGAGTTTGAAATCATTGGGTCGCCTTGGCGCACTGCAGGTTTGCCTTCAATAAGTACGTTAAATGAGCCCATAATAAATTCAGCTTTACCATCGTTAGTGCCGCTTATTATGCCTTTTTTGTTACCCGGCTTGTCGCCTTTACTCTTTGAAAAGTTACTCTTGATGTTAGCCGCACCGTTACCATTTATTTTTACTGACCCCGCCACACTGGCTACATCGCTTGCTGCCGCCATATTTGGATAAGGTATTGGGATAACACTTGGGCCAACCGTGGTTAAACATACATCTATGGTACTTAGTTTACCGCCACTACTTTGGTGCACGGCAGTGCGGCCATTTATGAGTACATTTTGCCCTGAGACTGTGGCTACTTGCGCTGCTTGCGATTGCGTATCTTTGGTTAATTGCTCTTGACTCCCAGCTTCCCACCCTAAGTGGCTCGACACTAAATCTAAAAATGCTTGGGCATTAGTAATAGGTTTATTAACATCCATATTGGTTTGAGACTCATTCCACGGCAAAATAGGTTCGTTTTTTTCATCATCCCATTGAGGTGGTGGAATTATATAGTCTGGAATAAATACATTAACCATTTCGCCAAGTGTTTTATCGCGGTATTTAGGGCGGCCTATTTCAGCTAAAAATGCCGCATCTCCACTGGCTCGGTCTTCAAAAATAGCGACATTGCTGGCTTTACCTAATGCGCCGTTACTTCGGGCACTATTATTAAGCCCTAATAGTGTTGGGTTGTTGTGTCGCCATGTTAACGATCCACCTGAGCGCACATCGGCGGTTAGCGCGTCGATGTCGTACTGAACACTGCCTGTTTGTTTACCTGCGGCTGCATTAATGTATGTCATGAATTTTCACTCCTTGAAATTTTTATTAATTGCTCATTGGGTGAATTAAATAATAAAAACACATGATTTAACCCTTTATTTAAAGGGTTATTTAAATAGCTATGTGTAAGTACTAACCCTGTTAGGTTATTAGCAACACCTTGATAACCTATTGTGTTGTTTAAGTCTGCAAGCTCTATTAATTCATCTTCTGGGGTATATAGCGTTTGTGTATTAGCAAACCATTTTTTTTGCCATGCTAACGACTGCTTACCTGCAAATAAGTAAGTATCATTAACACACGCTTGTGCTTGGTTAAGCTGCTCACTTAATTCGCCATAAAAAAGCTGTGCTTCTAGCCCACCTTGTCCATGTGTAAGTAATGCACATCCACCTTCTCCATTAATAATGCCTGGCGGGCCATTTAGCACTTGCACATCGTTATTTTTTGCTTGAGTACTCACATACTGGTAACTAACGCATGAATCTACGGCGATAATGAGGGTATCTGGCGCTATATTTTTAAAGTCGATAGTTGTTGTTTGTATAAAATCAGGTATTTGCTGAGAGATCATCTCAGCTAAAAGCTCACTGAGGGTATCGTTACTTATTATTGGGTTGTTTAACTCATCCTGTGGTAATACAAATGCTATTTGGCTTATGCGGGATGTTTTTCTAAGTGTTGTAATATCAAGATTTTCGAGCAGCTGGCTCAATAACAGTAAGCATTTGGTTTGTCTATCAAGCTGAGCAAGCTCTTCTATTTCTACCATTATGTAGGGGGCATCTAAGCTTATATCGCAACGTATTAATGCTTTGCTTGGTTTAGAAAACAACATTTGGTTTGCAACAGCGGTATATAAGCTACTTGGTGTACATCCACTGGCATTTATATGGCAAAGTACATCAAACTTCATTGTTAACTTCCTTTTTTGCTACGACTAACTGGCTATTTGCGCCTACGTGTATTGCGTCAATATAACCACGCCATAACAAAGAAAAGCTTTGTGCGTCAGAATCAATAACCAACGTATCGCAGCGCAAGTTAATTGTATGCCTGTTTAATGTGTTAACCAGCTGAACAATTGGCTCTTCAAATGGAATCTCAACTCGTTGGTGCTGCCCATATTCTTGTAACGGGTATAACCCTGAAAGTGAAAACGCCCACCCTTGTGAAAACTCTTTTTTAACTCGCTGATCTAGCGGTGCCATATTATTAAAATGTTCATCAAGCACTGTTTTAAACGGGTAATTGCCTGCCATAAGTGCTTTTTGATCAATGTCGGGCATAAGTTCAATACGCGGTGACCAATGTGATGGTATAGCTGAAAAGCTTGCAACTGATGTAGTATGGCTCGGTTTACGAAGTAGTTGATCTGCGTATTCAATGCAAGGTAATTGCTGCCCTTTTGCTTGTTTGTTTTTAAGCTTAAAACCTTTTCCTATTGGGTTTTCTAGAAGGTAATCGGTTTCGTCATTCAGGTTTTTACCACCAAAGGCATTGCTGTAATTAATGGGTGTAGGCTCAATAATATTAGGATCAGTTGCAACGGGGCCCAACAAAGAGCGCTTCCAAAAGCGCGTGCCGGTTACACGTAAACGCTTATTAAATAGTGGCTGTGTTTTATTATAAAGGCCAAGCTCTACTTCAATCACTCGCGCTTGTTTGGCTTTAGGTGGGTAAGCTGTAAAGTCGCCATACACTTCAAAACCATGTTTAAAGGCAACTTGTTCGTTTACTTCACTCAGCTGCGTATATGCGGGGTCGCCATTGTAGTCATCCGCTACAACAATATCGGGTCCGGGCTCGTTTGGTGTTACATTGCCTTTTTCGTCAAACTCAAAGCTTTGCTTTACAAGAACAACTTTAGCCAGCGTACGGTCACTCAACCAACCATCAAAAAAACTAGCCTGCCAAGGAGAAAAATTATTCAGCACTTGGGCTCTCCGCTATAACACTTTGCCATTGTTTGGCGCTCACTAATACATGGTACAAACCACAGGCTTTTTGCAGTGGATAATGGGGGGCTATTACGCGTTGCACAACTTCACCTGCAAGCATTTTTAATTTTTGCTTTGCATTACTTTGTGCAAAGCTAATACCGTTTAATAATTGATCCCCTGGGACAATTGCAAACGCTTGCCTTGCATGCTCTGCATCATCAAGGTTTATGCCGCTGTGTACGTTTTGTGCGTTCTTTGATTCTACTACAGTTACTTTTTTTGCTTGGGCAAGCGCTCTGTTGGTAATAATTAACCACGCTGCGTAAGCTGGTTTTTGAGTTACCCCATATGCCATTAAATTAATAAATAGAGGCAATGCGCGCTTATATACAAAGTGGCTTAGCACGTGCTTGCAAAGCCCGGGGTTAGCTTTACAAAAAAGTAGGCAAGGTTCATCCCAGCGCGGATCATTAGTAAGCCCTGCTAAGGCAAGTAATTTTGCTTTTTTGTCGTCATCATTTGTTTTTGCAAATACTTTAAACAGCATGTCTGATACGTTGTCTGCGTTATTACAGTAGGCATTTACAAGTGCTGCGTAAGCAATATCAAAGTTAGCATGTAACATGGCATTGCTAAGCTCTGCTTCGCTTAAGTGCTGTGAAAAAAGTAAAGTAATTGCGTTACTATCAAGCTGTTCTTTTTCGTTGAGTACACTGTTGCGCAGCGCTTTACTATCCTCTAACTGCCAATAATCAAGTAAGTACTGTAGTACACCGTAATAACTTAAATGTTTGTCCGACTTTAAAGCTAAAAAAGTTTCGGCGCTGTTAAGTTCACTTTTTATATTAAGACTTTGCAGTAGTAAGGTATAAATACTGTGATGTTCAGCGTTTTCTGTGGCAAAGGCAATAAATTCATTAAGGACTAATTGGCTCACTTGCGTTAAATTTTTGCCTGCAAAATAGTCTATAGGTGCTTCAGTTTTTAAATCGCTGAGCGTGTATAAATGATTTAGCAATTGGCTTTCAATTACATTGAGTCGGGCAAGCGGGTAAACACCTTGCGCTTGCAACTTTTGTTTGTGTTTTAATAAAGTAGTTAAGCGCTGCTGATGCTGCTTAACCTTAGCGACTTGTGCAAACATAGCGTTAATTAAGCCTAATCGGCCAGCCAGCCAAGGTAAGATCTTGTTCGCTATTGGCTGTTATATCTCGCCCTTCGAGTACTATCGTCCCGTCGGCAAATACTTCTATCGTCCCTTTAGCCGTTTGAAGGCTAATACTTTGCTGCGCTTCAATAGTTATGTGGCCTTGACTATTTTTAATGAGTGCAGCGGGCGCTTGATCTTCACTTGCAAGTAGCCCTGTTGCTATAAAGCCTTGTGCGGTATGAGTAAGCAGCACTGTGTCGCCCACTTGGCATGGTGTTATATGCGCCGCTTGCGCTACAACACTATGTTCGTCGTTATTTATTGTAACGCTTTTAACTCGGCCAAATTCATCAACTTTACTTACAGGTGCAAGTTGCTGATCGTGATTAAATATACTTTTAACTTTAGCGTTCATTAAATTACTCCTTTAACTTAGTTGTTACTAATTGCACTGCCTTTAATTGCTATATTAGTGGCACTTAACGTTATATTAGTGGCATCAATTGTAAGGTTACCCGCAGCATCAATTTCTATACTTGCACCACCTTGGCTTAACTGAATTGAGCCTTGCCCATTTGCTTTTATAGTAATATTTTTACCGCTATTTAGTTCTAAATCACCTTGTGGCGCTTGTAGCTCAAGGTTGCCGTCTACCGAGTAAACGCTAATATCTTGTCGTGCTTGCATTTTAAGCTCATCAGTTGCTGTGAGCTCTAAATTACCATCTGTTGCTTGAATACGGCTATTTGCGGCTGAATTTAAGGTTAAATCCGCAGCCGAGGTAACTGTAATATCCCCCTCGCGGGTTTGAATTTGCAAGTTATTCTCTACTCGCGTTGTAAAATTATTAGCAACTGTAAAGTTTGCGTCGTTCTCAGCAACAAACTGTAGATTTTCTTTTGCTGAAATTTTAACATCACCATCAACAGACTTTAACATTGCCTGGTGCGCACCATTTGTAGCATCGAGTATTAATTGGTTTTTATTGTTTTTATTGGCAAGGCTTATCTTCTCTTCGCCTTTTTTGTCATCCATTACAAAGCTGTGCCCAGCTTTAGTTACTAATTTGTTTTCAGTTGGGTTTTCGCTTGTAACAGGACTTGGTGCATTTTCATTATAAAGCGCGCCTAAAATTATAGGCCTGTCTAAATCACCATTTTCACCACAAACGAGCACTTCTGTACCTTGAGTTAGTGGAAAATGCATACCGTGCCCGCTGCCACCGTAAGGTTGCATTAAACGTGTAGGACGGCTTTCTTGGCCTTCCCCATCTTGATTAAAAGGTAGTTTTACTACGTAGTTACCTTTGTCATCAATTTCTTGCTCAATTAATGCATTAAACGTTGCAAATACACGTCTCGCTGGACGTAATGCGGCTTTATAAGGCTGATTAACACTAATTAAATAAGCTTGGTTTTTATACGTTAAACCCTTTACATTTGAGCCGTATTCAACCGAAGCACTTTGGCTACCTTTGTGCTCTACACGCGTCACTAAATACTGACCATCATGCTCTGGGTGGTCATAAATATTTAAACGCATACCAGGGCGAAGTGCCCTGCAGTCTGTATCTATTATTATTTGCTCACGTTGGCAATCAAACGCTTGCTGCCTGATAGTTGCTAAGTCTTGCCCTTCGTTTGACTGCCCGTAATTATCACCATAATGACTATCTTCACCAAAACCAATAACTGACGCACTGTTATTTTTTGAAACTTGCAAATTACCCGGAGCTTGGTAGTTGTAATCATCTAAGTGTGTACTTTGCGGAAATAATTGAGCCTGCCTGCTTATAGCAAAAATTGACTCACTCGTTCTTACTTGCCCAGATGGCGGTACGTAGCTTAGGTTTATTTCATTAAACTCTTGCGCTATACCATTTGAATCATTGCAAATATACAATGTACATTCACCACCCGTTTGCTCTACAAAGCTGTATACAAAACCGTGCTTACGCATTAAGCGTGTTACAAATTCGTAATCAGTTTCGTTATATTGCACGGTCATATCGAGCATGGTTGAGCTTGCTTGTACATTTAACTTTTGCGCAGGGAAACCTGCTTTTTCAAACACACTCGAAATAATTTTACCTGCATCCATAGCAGTAAATACACGGTTAGAGTGCTGATGCTTAAGTAATGTTAAATGAGAACTCATGATCAAAGTATAGTGATACCCCTGATGACTTTGACCATGCGCTATAAAACCACTAATTAACCCTGAAATAGTACGATCTAACATTGACCACACTAGTGATAACGAAACATCTTTGCCTATTAGCATTTCAGATGTTAAATGTTCAGGGCTCAATACTTGGATTTTAAATTCATAGTCTTCACATAAACGATCGTCCCTAGACTCAAAGTCAGTTACATATACCATCCCGTCAGGCATGCCCTGTATAGCAACACTAAAGTGACTTTTATTGGCCTTGAGCTCGTTAAATATGTCCATGAATCCCATTTTTACATCCTTTTATTTAAGCGTTATCTGCAAATGTCGCCGTAATTTCGTCTTGTTCGTCAACAGCCAGCGTTAAAATATCAGGCATGTCTTCTTCTGCCATAAACTCTAAAATTGATTTAGCGATACCAGGAAGTATTTGCTGCTCTATAACCGCATTTACCATACGTGCACCACTATCTGAAAGCGTACATTGAGTAGTCAGTTTTTCTAAAACACTAGCATCTACTCGTAGCTGCATTTTGTGGTTTTCGTGCAAACGTGTTGCAATGGCTTCAAGTTTCAAGCTGACAATAGACTGTAGAGCTTCTGAATCAAGCGCTAAGTAAGGTATAACTTGCATACGAGCAAGTAAAGCAGGTGCAAAAAAAGCAAGTAACTGCGGCTTAATTAAATCAGTAAGTGCACCGATTGACGGTACTTTCCAAGGCGTTCCGTCTTCATTAATAGGTGCTTGCGTTGGATTTAGCGCTTCGTTAATAGCTGCTTCTTGATCGCTTTGCTGTACTTGTTCTTCATCATCATCTTGAGGACTTAGGTCTATAACTGTAGGCGGTGTACATGCATCGATTAACTCTGCTGAGCCTAAATTAGATGTCATGATAATTACAGTATTTTTAAAGTCTATTTCACGTCCTTCACCGTCACGCATCGTGCCACGCTCAAACACTTGGTAAAACATGTTCATTACGTCTTTGTGCGCTTTTTCAACTTCATCAAGTAAAATTACTGAATATGGACGCTGTCTTACTGCTTCGGTTAACACACCACCTTCACCATAACCAACATACCCTGGAGGTGAACCTTTTAATTGCGATACGGTGTGCGACTCTTGATATTCGCTCATGTTAATTGTGGTTAAGAACTTATCGCCACCAAATAATTGTTTTGCTAAACAACGCGCCGTTTCTGTTTTACCCACGCCCGATGGACCAGCTAGTAAAAATACGCCTAGCGGGCCTTCATCGTTGCTTACGCCGGCTTTACTTACTCTTAGTGTTTGCGCTATTTTAGCTAATCCAGCCTGCTGCCCTATAACTTCTTGGCCAATTGTGGCTTCAAGATTAATTAAATTACTAATCTGATCTTTTACCATTGCCCCTACAGGCACACCGGTCCACTGTGAAATAATTTGTGCAACAGCATCTGCATCTACTTCACTAAATAAGCCGTTGTCTTGTGTATTTTGCTCTTTTAGTGATTGGCGAAGTGTCAGTAATGATTCGCTATCAAGCTCTTGATCAGTTGCCTGCTTTATCTCATTAATTTGGCTCAAAGTCGAAATTTGAGATTCACGCGAATGAGTAAGTTGCGCCAATTTGTTTTGTGCAATAACCAGCTCTTCAACTAAATGGGTAAGCTTATCTTTATCAACGACTAAACCTTGTCCTAGCTCTACATTGAGACTATTGATTCTAGTTTCTAAGTAATTAATGTGCTCACGCTCAGACTCAATGGCAGCGGGGTCTGTAGCAAACGACATACGTACTCTTGCCGCTGCGGTGTCTAATACATCAATAGCTTTGTCTGGTAATTGGCGACCTGTTATATAGCGCGACGATAAAACAACAGCAGCTTCTATAGCGTCATCCGTAATTTGAATATTATGATGCTCTTGGTATTTATCTTTTAAGCCTGCAAGCATTAATTGAGCGGTTTGCTCTGTTGGTTCATCTACTTTAATAAGCTGAAAACGGCGCTCTAGTGCGGCATCACGTTCAAAATATTTTTTATACTCACTCCATGTTGTTGCCGCAACGGTTCTTAATTCTCCGCGTGCTAATGCTGGCTTTAGTAAATTTGCCGCATCACTCATGCCCGCATCGCCACCGGCACCAATTAAAGTGTGCGCTTCATCGATAAACATAATTATTGGCGTTGTTGAATTTTTAACTTCATCAATTACTGTTTTTAAGCGACGCTCAAACTCCCCCTTCACGCCAGCACCTGCTTGCAATAACCCCATATCAAGCACCAATAAGCGTACGCCTTGCAGGTCACTTGGTACTTGGCCATCAATTATACGCTGGGCAAAACCTTCAACGACTGCTGTTTTACCTACACCTGGGTCACCCACTAAAATAGGGTTATTTTTTCTTCGACGGCATAACACATCTACCATCATACGAATTTCGTCATTACGACCGAGAACAGGATCAATTTTACCCTGTTTTGCTTTTTCAGTTAAATCTTCACAGTACTCATCAAGCGCAGCTGTACCTTGCGATGAATCGGTTTGATTTGCAGACTTAGATTTAGCCGCTGGATTTAAACGCTCTGAAGATTGCTGACAAATTTTGTCTAAGTTTTCAGCTAAAAAACGTGAATCTATTTTATCCAATAAAGCGGGTAATTGAAGTACAGGGCTGTAAGGTAATAACTCTGTTAATGAGTCAATAAGCGCAGCACCGGTTATAAAATCACTTTTATGCTGAACATTAGCACTTAACCATGCACGCTCTAGCCATTCGTATAAACGGCGAGAAAATGTAGGTTTACTTTGATTACCGGCAGGCTGTTTATTTAAAAAGTCTAATAGCTCGTGCCATACTTTGTCTTGATTGATATTAAAAAAATGAAAAATGTGCTCAAGGTCACCATTACTTCCTTCTTCCATCAACTTAATAAGTAAATGCTCAGGAAGCACTTCAAAATGACTACGACTACTCGCAAACCCAGCGGCTGATTCAAGTGCTGTTGCGGTGTGGCCATTTAATTTATCTATGAGTTGTTTTATACCTTTAGCATCCATTTTTTTATCCTTAATTCCTTAGTGTTTATACTGTTGATGACTGTAGCTATGTGTTGTTGTATTTGCAGCTGCAGCCCCTAAATATGAATTGTGTCCAAGTACTAGCGGTTGCTGACCAAGTGCTTGCTCAGCAACCGCCTCATTAGCTACCTTTATTTGGCAAACCCACTCTACATTACTTGGTAAATGCGCAAATAATAGTGCCGCCATTTTTATACCTTCTTCGCTTCTGGGCGTTAAACTCATGGCTGTATCACTATTAACCGGGCCTATATCTATTGTTAAAATACTTCCGCTAACCAATACCTTTGTACCAAGTACTGCAGAGTTACCTAAAACCATTTGGCTTTCTTCACCTATTGCGCTTGGCGTATCTATTTTTTGCCAATTAGCTCGTGTGTCGTCAACCTTTAGCGTATCTATATTTAAGCTATGTTTAAGAAGCTGCGTTAAACCAGCAGCGCTAGTTTGCTTTAAACTTGCAATACCACACTGAATTTTTTGATCAGTTTTTCCCAATAAAATAGATTCAACTAACCCATCAAATTGGCTCGCGCCTCTGCCTGCTATATTAATTTGCGACTTTTTCCAGGCCTGAAAAAGTTGGCAATAAAGTACATGATTAAATATATCTAAAAACTGACGAACGCGATCACCGCTTTGTTCATCACTTGCTGCTTGCTCTAATACATAATGTGGCATAGGTGCATCTACACCATACAAGCCTAAAAAAGAGGTCGATAAGCTTAATCTTCCCCTGCCGTCATTTTCTAATACACATTCGCGTACATCAGTAGCCGGAAAACCAAGCTCTTTAAAAGGTTTAAAAACAACCCTATTACTGATCCCTTGCTCTAGTTCTTGAGGCGCAGCCCAGTGTTTTTCTATTAAGCTCATCGCTTTAAATAAGTTAAACCGCCAAGGCTGCTCTATAAGTAGCTCTATTGGGGCGGGTAACTTAGACCAAACAGGATGCGCATGGCTTTTCTCAGCATAACTCATAGCTGATAGCTCTTACCTGGTTCAATATCCCAACTCCATGATTTATAACTAGGAATTGCATTAACACGCGTTTGAACGCTTTCGTTTATAGGGGCATACATTAAAAAGAATTCATGCAATACATTACAAAAATGATATAAGTCAGCATCACCAACAAATTTGCTTTCATCAATATCAATAAGTACATCAACCCCTTTGATAAATATTCCGCGTTTAATTTGACTGATCGGCGTTGCTGTTATTTTTAAAATGCTTTCAATTCGTAATCGATTCTCAGCTTTATCAGACCAATCAAACAACACAAGTAACCTTTTTAGTTCTGTGACTTGCGTAATTTGTGAAAACTTTACATTTAATAAGCTAATAAGCTGCCAATGCTTTGGCTGGCTTGGACATGCCAAATAATTAGTTGGGCGTATAACATTTTTAACCTCAACGATGCTCGGCATGTCTTTTCCGCCTTCGTTCAAGTCTCCCTCTTGCAAAAGCTGACGAGGCCAACCTGCATTAAAAGAAGTTAAATCAACTGATAGAGTTTCTTTTTCATCTTCTAAATTAAAAGGGAGTTGTAAATAATGAGTTGGGGCTGCTGCACCTACATCTTTTGTGAGCACAGTAAATAGCTTTTTTTCGTCTTCAAATACGCTTTGATAACGAGGCGTGTAATCATACGATTGCCCGGTTATAGAGTTTCGACCTGCAACTGCATCAACCGTGTAGCTAAAAACGTGGTCAAAACGAGTCTGGTCTGCACTTATCATATAATCAGTACGGTTAGGCTCTATTTTAATTGGCTCTGCGGCTTGGCTAAATAAATTAACTGCTGGCACGCAATTGATTAAAATATTTTCTTTACTTAACTGATGACCCGGCGGTAATTTATTATCCCCCCTGAATACGATTTCAAAACGGTCAATATGCTCAGGAAACTCTTCGTCTTTTAAACCATCAAATGTTAAAAAATAAAACCGATCTTTTGCATTAAAATAATCAAGTAATAGTGCATATCCGGGATGGCTTTTAGCCGCAGTAGGGAGTAAAGCACCATCTATATCTAAATAAGTAGCACTGCAGCCTTTGGCTTTTAACTTTTTATTAAACTCAAAATGGTTAGCACCAAAATCAAGTTCAGCTTGTTTATTAGGTGTTTTTAACAACTGAAATAAAGCACTGCATAATGGTGTATCGCCACGTAAATAAAAATTTAGCTTAGATAAATCAAAATTGCTGCGTTCACCTTGGCATACAAACTTAAGACCTATTCGCAGCTCTGCACCCAAATGCGACTCTTGGTATCTAACATGTTCAACATCTAATGGGACAACGTCTAAACCGTGAGTTGTGCTAAAAATTATTTTTTTATTATCGGTTTTTGCTTTAGGAGGATTGAGCTGTAAACCTTTTGAAATAGAATGTGTTTTTTGCATAGCCAATTTAGGCTTAAATTGCACCACAGTACTAGAAGGATAATAACTTAACAGTATTGGACACAGTTGACGCAGCACTTGCTCTGAAACCTCTGGGACTGATTCATCTAAACGCTTTTGAGTATGCGCAGTTAAGTACGCCACACCTTCTAATAAGCGCTCAATATGAGGGTCTCTATCTTTTAATGCATCAATGTTAAGCATACCTGCATGCTCAGGATAAAACTGAGCAAACTGCTTACCAGCTTGGGTTAACAAGCGCATTTGTGCATCAAAATATTGCTGCATTCATCAATCCTTTAAATAATATTAATTAGTGTTTTTTGCATGTTGCATAACGTCTGCTTTACCGCCAGATTCAAATCGGGTATTTAACTTGATACTTTGCCCGCTCGTTAAAAACGCTTGAATATCTAACCTTATTACGCAATTATCTTCTTTAATTTCAACAGGTGTTACATTTGCATATCGTACGCGTGGCTCGTACTTTTCTATCAATTTTTTAACTTCAAACGCTAACGTGTGTTGCGAGTATGGTAACCCCTCGTAAATATCCTCTACATCGGGTAAACCATAGTCAGATAAGTGCTTTAGCACGCCCCTTCTTGCATTTAAAAGTTCATTTAAATGCTTGCACACACTGACTTGCTCATCAGTTTGAAAACCATGATGACCATTACGTGTAACTGGTTGAGTTAAAAAATCGAATAACGCCATATCTACATCTCAATAAAAGGATATGCTTGCGCATATCCTTCAAAATTACTGACTAATTAACGACCTTCAGTCCAAGAGTCAGAGAACTCGATGTTGCCATCTAAGTAAGTCCAAGTAATGCGTTTGTAACGTAGACAAACTGTTTCAAGGTGCGGGTAACGCTCCTTGTCTAAGTCTTTAACGTTATGCATTGTTGGTGAGATCGAAGTGATCTTTACATCTTCCAACTTGTGGCAGAAATATTCACGCTCAGTCCCTGTGTCATCAATACGGTACCATTTAAGCTCTAATTGCTTAAGTGTTTGACCGTTTGAACACGCTTTGTACAAGTACGGCGTAGCCGCATCAACAGCTTTTGTAATTACAAAAGGTTCATGCTTACGAGTACCTGTAAGTTCACCTGTATCGTTATCCGTAGGAATACGAAGTTCATGATCAAAGTGTAGGATCTCAATTGAACCTTCACGCTCTGCAACAGTTACAGAACCTTTGATGTCATTACCTTGGTCATCCTTTAACCACATGTACGCTGGAATTGCCATTTCATTATTCTCCTTTTAGAATGAAGTGTTTCCTGTTAGTTGGCATTGGCATAAACAGCAATGTTTATGCCCCCCAAAAAGCCCTCTGCTTCATGCCACTGGGGAATATGTCCCAAGTTGGATGCAACCAACTTGGGGCAATTTTTTAGACTATAAGTCTTAATCCTTTATGTACACCTGCCAACTACTCACCAAATAGACGCATTTGATAGTACTTAAATCCGTTTCATTGGCGGCGTAGCAGTTCATTTTTCGCCAGGCATTTGCCCTACTAGCGCTAAACGAACATCAATCCCTTCAACTTGGAAATGAGGTACAATGTATGTACTTACTCTGTAATAACCAGGGTTACCCGGAATTTCTGCTACAGTTACTTTCGCATCTTTTAGTGGATGCGTAGCAATAAGAGATTCATCTGGGTTGTTCATTTTAGTTACTAATGCGCCAAGCCAATCATTAAGCTGCTGCTCTAATTCATGACGAGGTTTGCTTGAACCAATATTTTCACGTTGTAAAACCTTTAAGTAATGCGCAATACGCGATACTAAGAAAATATATGGTAAGCGTGAGTTAATTCTTGCATTAGCTGTTGCTTCATTTGTTTCAAAAACCTGTGGCTTTTGGGCACTATTAGCTGAGAAGAAACATGCAAAATCTGAATTTTTATAATAGCTAAGCGGTATAAAACCTTGATTAGCAAATTCAAGTTCTTTAGTTTCAGAAATCAGTACTTCAGTTGGTATTTTAGTTTCTACACCTTTACCAGCTTCAAATGAATGCAGCGGAAGATTATCAACTTTACCACCTGATTGCGGCCCACGAATATTTACAGCCCAACCGTTATCATGGAAGCTACGAATAATGTTTGCAGCAAATGCAAATGTTGCATTACCCCATAAGTAACGCTCATGATGCTGCGCACTTACATCTTCTTGGTAATTAAAGTTACGAAGAGGATTTGTCTCACCATAAGGTAGGCGCAGTAAAAAGCGCGGGAATGCTAAACCAATGTAGCGAGAGTCTTCTGATTCACGGAAGTTTTTCCAACGAAGGAACTCAGCGCGTTCCATGTAAGAGCCCAAATCTTGGATTTTAGACACTTCTTCCAATGAGTCTTTAAGAAAAAACTTAGGACCAACACTGCCCATAAACGGACAATGCGCGGCCGCAGATACACGAGATATTTCTTGCAGTAACGATACATCGGGTGCAGAACAATCAAATTCAAAGTTCGAAACCATTGTCGATACAGGCTCACCACCTGGCGTATCGTAATCTGAAGTATATACATGCTTGTATAGTGCAGATTGCGTTGTATCAGGCGCCTCTTCAAAATCATCTCTTAGAGTTTCTTTATCTACATCAAGCATTTCTATTTTGATATTAGCGTTGTTAGGCGTACGGCTAATTAAGTAGCGTAACGAGCGCCATGCTGATTCCATTTTTTGAAAATTTGGATGATGTAAAATTTGGTCTAACTGCTGAGAAATAATAATGTCTACTTTTGCGATGTAATCATCTAAAAGTAATTTATCAATTCGCGTTACTTCTTGACCGCTGCTACTAGCCATATCTAAAAATACATTTATAGCTGCTGTTAAGCGCTCATTTGCACGTGTTTCAGCTAGGTTGCTTGCATCTCTAAATGAATCAAGTTTGATTTCATCTGAAACTGGAGAAATATCAACCATTCCACATATATTTTCATAAGTAGATAAAGGAGCTTGCTCCGTGGTATGCGCGGCAACATTTAATTGTTCTTGCATTGACATGGTAATCTCCTTATTCAGTTATTGGTTGTTTTTCATCTTCAGACGCTAGCGGCGCGATTTCATCCAGTTTAGCTTTTAATTCATCTAGCTCTGGCTGATTTTGTAATACACGCTCTAATTCTTTACGAAGTGATGAGTTATCTAATAAATTAGATTTAAGATCGCGAAGTAAATTACGCATCGCCATCATTTTATTAAGCTCTGGCACTTGAGAAGCAACTGATTCTGGGTCAAACGATTTAAAAGAATCAAACTCAAGGTTTACGCTAATTTCGCCGTCACCTTTAATTTTGTTCGCTACCTGAAAATTCGCTTTAGGCGCCATATCTTTAAGCACTTGCTCAATATTATTTTTATTAATTGTTACGCGCTCACGCTCAGATAGTTCTTGGCTATTTTGACCATTTGAGTAGTCACCAATTACTAGCATTTTTAATGGCAACTCACTTTTTTGTGAAGCGCCATCTGTATCAAGCTCTAACGAAATATTGATCCGAGCTCTGGGGATCTCTTTTTGAAATGTATCACTCATGTTTTTTCCTTTGCAGTTTGGTTATCTACCGACTCAATTCCAATTAAACCTCGACATATTAGTCAAGCCCTTGTAACTAAACCCACGCTAATGCTTGTGCAGGGTTAGTTACCATCATTTGCTGACTAATATGTTTAGCAGCTAAACTCATTTCATCTTCTGGCGTTTGTGACAAACTTGCATAACACTGCTTGGAAAATCGCCATACTTCCATGCAAAAACATTGTTGCCATTGCGCTAAATCATGCGCTTTTATTTGTTTTAGTAACACACCTAACAACGCTAAAGCATGTTCATAATGCTCAGCTTTTATTAATAACTTAGCCTTTAATAATTGCGCTTGAGCTTTATCAAAGTCGTTTAAAATATTTATTTGATCGACTTTAATTAATGCCGTCGATAACTGCCCTTTTTCGACATCTTGTATTAATTCGCTGTATTGCTCATCAAACGCACTACTTTGAGAGCTAACAGACTCTGTTTTTGCAGAATGTGATAACTCTTTTAAAAACTCTTTATTTACAGATGAACACAACGGACTTCCATCGTCATACTGTAGGGAAACTAAAGCAGGAAACTGCTCATTTAAATTAACTAATTGTTGCTCAAGCCAATGAACAAGCGGCAATTTATTTAATTTTTTTAATGCATTTAAACTAAGCACTTGAAGATTTAAATTAAATTGCATAGCCCCTTCCATAAACAACCCTTCGGCTAAATTTAAAGCTTGTTCAGGCTGTTCACTTGCCAATGCATTTTCAATTGGAGCAAATGCTGCAGCCCTTGGAGCGGGTAAACGCGTTTTTCCATTTTCGTTAGCGGGTAGTGCCAACCTTGTCCAACGCGCAGCTCGCGATAACTTTATTACTCTTTCAATGTTATTTTGTTCTTTATCAAAGTTAAGTAGTTGCCTAACCGCACTTAAATACGCTGAATCTGAAGCAATATCAGCATTACCAATACTAAGCTGACTAGCAGCTGATGCAGGTGCGGTACTACTAGCTTCTGATTTTGGAGCTGTTACACCCGTATTTTCAGCTGATTTTTGCTCTGTACTAATCGCTTTTTCTTCTTGCACTGGTTCAGCTACAGGTACTGGGTTTCGCTTTTCTTGCTCTTTAGCCCACTCATTCAAAGTCGATAGAGGGCCTGATTCGCTGTCTAGCAGCCCAACACACTGCTCATTGTATTGAGTCAAGGCAGCTATAAGTTCAGGCCATTGTTCAGCGTTTGTATCATGCCCTTGGGCAACACCCTTTAAACGTTCTTGCTGCTGTAAAAACCATGTATTAACTGCAGCGCGCATTCTGGCTTTGAAGGGATGAACCTCATCCGTATAAGTAGTCAACAAACGATTAAATAACAGTAACGTATGCGTTAAACCTGTAACCCCAAACTCACTTGTTGCAGCTAGTGCTAAATAACTTACTATGCGTAAATCTTTACTTTGAGTGTTGAGTAAGTCTGATGCTTGTATAAACATCACTTTAAAGTCAACTTCCCCCACTCCTGATGAAGATGCTTTTAATGCTTTAAACGTTTCTTCATACTTTAAATCTTCTCCGCATTTGTTCCCCGGTAGAGGAGCACTTAATGCTTCAAGCCATTCAATCCAGGTGGTATGTGTATGAGGTGTATTATTCATGACTTACACCAACGACGAAGTGCATCGTAAACACTCACGTTATCCATATCAGCAAAATTAAGTGTTTGTGAAGACGGCTGTTTTTCTACTTTTAAGTTACATAGATCAACAATGTCATTCGTTTTTTTATCGTATTCCCACACACTATTAAAATACGACGCTGGAATAGGTCTACAAAAAATAGTTAAACTAGGCGCTTGATTATCATCACCTAACTGATAAAAAAACCAAGGCTGCCAATTATGATCTGCCACCATAGACGCAACTAAGTGCAACCAAAAGCCGGCGACTAAGGCACTTTCATGACTAAAACTAGGCATTGGTAGGCGAATACCAAACTGACTTCTTAAACACCCTCTATTAGCGATAGATTTAAGCACAGCCGATAGCTCTTCAATTAAAATTGCTCTTTTAGCAATATCGTTCAAGCCTAAATGCTGCCAAAAAACGCTCATCGGAATAGTTCTAAGTTTATCAAGCTCTAACGTTAAGTTTGGTTGCTGCTTAAGTGCATCAGCTACGCGGTTATAATCTTGTGCTTTTTGCTCCATTTCATTAATACTGGCAGCTTGTTTAATATTTTCATTTACACCTAAAAGATGCTCTATTACTTGGCTTGCAAATAAAAATAGAAAAGCCGGGTGACGCTTATATGTATCAAGCCCACTATGTACAAAAGAGCTAAATGGGTAAAAACGACCACTGCTATCTTTACTTGGCTGCAAAACTCCAAGTAAACCACCATCATCAGCATTGCCAGATATAAAGAACAATGACTTAGTTCCATTCAAGTGGCTTGTATCCGTTGTTTTTCTACCACGGTTTAAATGTGCAAAGCCCTCTTGTAACCAATGATCAAATGCAACCGATTCTCTAGATGATATATTAAGCTTTACAAAGTCTGGTCTTATCGGTGTTTTACCCATAAAACCAAAACTATGTTGTTTAATTAGTGTCGGTATTTTCTTTTTAGTAAATAAATTAAACATTGCTAGGCTGCCTATTGCATCGTTCGCGGCTGCGATTGAGCCAAACCAGGGCTTTGTGAAAACAAAGAACTTGGCAATGCAAACGACGTGAGCATGTATTTTGAAAATATACCGCTGTTGCGTCCTGATTTAAGAGAAAACTGAACTGTTAACACCTCATCAGATTTATCTTTTAATTCCCATGTTGCTAAAAACTCGGTGCCTTTGATCCACTTAACACTGGCTGAGTTAAGCACTTTTAGTAGTGCCCAAGGTCCGTCTTGCTCGATAGAAATACGACGCCCTTTATTATCTAAACCATACAGAACCGCTTTCTCTGCAGCCCCTCGACCAGGCCACGAAAAATTACGCCATTCTTCAGGCTCATTGCGATAACGATAACCTTGCTCACTAAAGCCTAAGTATGTTTCACGAATACCTCGGTGTGGAACAGGCATCATCTGAAAAGTAAAACCAGCACTATCAGCACCACTAGAGAACAACGAACGAGTTACTTTATTTGCTTTAGTTAAACCATCAAGTAATTGCGGGCTAAAACCAATACCTACACCATTCCATTGTTTTTCTTCCCATACACCGCGGCGTACTTTCATAAATGGTTTGAGCTGGGTGTTAATAAAGCTCCATAAAATTCCTGATTCAGAATTTAAAAATTCAGAAACATCTGCTATCGCAGCATCAGGGCCAGTTAAGTTAAATGGATATTTACCAGCTAAACTACTGTTATACATAGTATAAACCTGGTTTTCCCATTCTTGGTTAAGCTGAGTACGTGCTTTTGCCATAACAGTCGCTATACCACCATGAAGCGGAGCCTTAAATAGCTTATCTAGCGTTTCTTTGGTTTGAGGGTCTAGTGCTCGAGTTTGGCTCTCAATAATAATCCACGAAGACTGTAATGCATTACTTTGGCTATTACCTGAAAGTAAGTCCTGCGCAAATATCATTGCTTGAGCATCATCTTCATTACTCGCTGCCATTGCTTTAATGTCTGAATGGATGCTACTTAATGAACTAATGTATTGTCTTAGGTAATCAGAAGAATTCTTATCTTCATTAGGCTGTGCAAAGCGTCTTAAGTCAGCGAATCGACTTTCAAGCTCTGGCGCTCTAACCGTACTCATTTGAGTAATTGTTGGCGTGTTTAAAGCTAATTTATTTGCAACATCAGCAGCGGTCTTACCTATTGAAGCTTGGCTTTTCAAAGGCGCGTCAGCGAGCGTAATATTGTCGTTAATTAGTTTCATTAAATCGTTAAAAGGGCCGTCCATTGATGAAAGGCGAGCAAAGTCGATACTTGCATCGTTTAGATCTCTAAATGCAGGCACTTTTATGCTATCTATAAAAGCAAACCAAGTATTGCCGTAGTCTTTAAAGTAATATGCTCGCATAGCCTTTGCCAAGGTTTCAGCTTGTGCTTCGTCAACAACATTTTGACCATTTTCATCGCTAGAACCCATAACCCAGTCACCTGAGAACACCAAACGTGAAATACGTTTAATCTCTGGGAATACATATTCCTGCCACCCTAAGTTTGTATAAACATATGGGATTTTATAGCTACTTTTAAATACATCACGATTTTTAGAAATCATAAAGTCATTTAACAATAATGGCTTTTTACGCTCAGCAAAACTTGTAATGACTTGTTGATATAACGGGAAAGCTTCAGGCTGGGTATTTAAGTTGTCTCGCGCGAGCGCTATCGATGTTTCGTTAGTTTGCCAAAATGCAATTTTACCCGGCTGCTCTATATCGTTACCCATATTTTGTAGGTACATATCAACTAAGCTACTTAGTTGTGTATAAATTGGCGCTTGCTCTTGTGCATTTATGTCTATATGAAAATGCTCAGCAATAAAATTAAGCAATTGCTCTTTAGCAAACTCTGAAGAAATATGCTCTGGGTTCGTACTCATCATTAAATGCATTTTTAGTGCATCATAATACTGCTGACGAATAGTTGCTTTTGCTTCATCTTCATTATCAAACCACTGAGTTTCGTACTGCTTTATTTGTGCAAGTAGATACTCTTCACCTGGGTAAGTAATAAGCTGATTCATCTGATTAAATAGCACATTTGCAACGCTATCTAAGGTTTCATCACCTTCATAAATACCAAATATAAAATACCACGGAAGTGAATCTTCATAAGTTTTAAGCTGACCATAGTGCTCAAACAGCGCTAATGTAGCAGCAAGCTTCTGCTCATCTTTTGCCTTATTTACGTTAGCTTCAACAACTGCTTTTACGCGCGACTCACCTTGATTAAGTAATAATTGATTACTCGTGTATGACGTAATAAGAAGTGCTGTGATTGCTGCAATAGATGCCAAACCTGAAGTCACTGTTAAACCTTTTAACCAGCGCCCTACTAACCGTTTTTTTCTATTTCCTCGCGTTAAATCCTGTAGTTTAAAAATAACATCATTAAATACGCGATTAATAAAATAACTTTGAGTAATACTTTCTTGTTTTTGGTCAACTACAACCGCACCAAATTGATCTCGTACACCATTAGTAATACGTTCAATAGGCGTACCTTCTTGCGTACCCGATGTAAAATAAACACCAGCAAACCAAGGAACTTCTTGATATGGATTAGACTTAAACAGCAAGTTAACAAACTCAGTTAGCTTAGTTGAAGCTGATTGAAATTGATTAGGAAAATCAAGTATTAGCTGTTTACGATGCTCGTTGCGCTCTCGTGCAACTTTGCTTAAACGTTGTTCGCACAGTCGCTCATATAGCTCCTGCATACGAACTTCAAACATTTCTGCAGGATCATTTTTTTGATCTTCACTAATGTCGAGTAAGTACGCACCAAATACTTGCTCACGCTCTTTTTCAGATAAATCACTAAAAAAAGGTTCAAAACCACTGATTAAGTCAGTTTTGGTAAAAGTAATATATACAGGAAAAATAACGCCAAGTTGAGTAATTAGCTCTTCTATACGCTCACGTACTAATTTTACATGTTGACGGATTTCTTCACTGTCGGAAGTTAATACATCTGCAACACTAATGGCCACCATTACGCCATTTATAGGCAGTTTTGGTCTGTATTTTTTAAGGAGCGCTAAAAATGACAACCACTCTTTATTTTCTGACTGCTCAGTTGTGTAACGCCCAGCAGTGTCAATTAAAATAGCTTGATCTGAGAACCACCAGTCACAATTGCGCGTTCCACCAAAACCTTGGATATGCAATTCACTCGAATTAGAGTAAGGGAAATGTAAGCCAGAATTTGCAAATAAAGTACTTTTCCCTGTAGCCGAAGGGCCAATAATCATATACCAAGGCAAAGCGTATAAAGCAGTATTACCACGATAACCCGCACCTAAATGAGATGCTTTTAAAGATCCCAATGCTTCTTGCATTTTTTCTTTAATTTCACTTAATTCAGCACTCGAACCGGCATTATGACTTGCTAATTCAGAAGCTAACTTATCGCCTGAACGCTTAGTCCATAACCAACGGATAAAAATAAATAAAACAAAAACAGCGGTTACAGCACCCATCGCAATTAATTTTTTATCAGTAGTATCTAAACCCACCATGCGACCGGCAAACCACACAATACTCAAAACAGCTATAAAGCCAATAAGTTGGCCCGTTGCACGCGATGATACCAAGCCCAATAAAAAATGAACTAAACCGCTTTTATTAACTCTTCCCTGCATTGTGTTACCTATCGTGTTTCGTTGGTTTTATTGAGCTGAGTCAGCACTTCAATTTGGTTGTCTATTACCTGAGTACTCTGCGTTGCTTGCTTATTAATTACATAATGAAATCCAGCAAATAATGAGGCAATAGAACCCAAGCAAATAGCTAATATTACCCAATAAGGAATATTACGCCCCACCTTCATAGCAAACCCTTCTGCAGGTATACCGTTATCAGATAATTGAGAACTCGGTGTTCCTTTTATATCTTCAATTTGAGCTCTAACATCAACAATTAACGCTTTTAATTGTTCAATGCCTTTTACTTTATAAATACCTTCAAAGCCAAGCTGCAGACAAATATAATAAACTTCTAATGCAGCTAGCTTTTGCTCTCCGCCAGTGCGAAGCTTACCTAAACGTTCGAAAAACTCTTCTCCCGCTCGGTTGTTACCAAAAAATTCAAGTTGTAGCGGTCGCGACATCCAATCCATTCTAAAATGAGCACCAGAGCTCATAACAAATTCATCACACATAGCCGTAAGAGCAAACTTAACTTCTTGCATTAAACTTGTTGTTACCTGTTGCGAGTAACAATTACGCTCATACTCATCAAAACTAGTAAGTAAATTTTCTCTAAACTCTCCAAGCTCTAAATTAGTAGATTGCTTTAGTTTTAATGGTGTTAGCGCGTTAATTACAGGCGAAATACACGCGACTAAATCTTGTTCTTTTTGTGCTTCTTGCATAATTTCAACTCTACGTTAATTACGTGCTACGGTAACAATTTCAATTTGTGCACTTTGCAATCCAAATGGTACAAATAAGCTTAATGATTGCTCTTCAATAATTTGCTGCCAAATGAAACCATGCGACTCAAGCCTGAAGTATTCGTAACCACTTTTTATGGCCAGCTTATTTGGAGGTCGCTGACAATGTGTTAGTTGCACACCCGCTAAAGCAGATGAAATCATGATATCGAGCTTTTCGCTTGCACCTACTTTTACTTGATCACTAAATGTTTCAATCCATTTGGTGTCTTCAGATTCAAAATACACAGCTAAATAAAAGTCGTTGTTAGTAAACGTTGCAGAGTCAATAGTGGCAACTTGATAAATAGCGTTAGAGGTTTTTTCAAGTTTTAAGCCCACCATTTTCTTAGGTACAACCCCTTCAAGTAAACGAGTTAATAGGCCATCAAGCTGACCGAATACATTGCTTAAATTTTTATGCTGGTATGGTGGTACTTGGTTAACTAAGTCACTGTGCTCAAACATTGAAACTGAACTAATTAAATCAACAAGCTCACAATACAAACGTTCAGGATGGACCAGGGACAAGTTTTTAAGATGATCTAAACGTTTAGCCGATGGAGCCATTGCATTAAGTAGCAAAAATGTATTCATTTCATTCGGCCCAAAGTCAGTAACTGAGCCATAATTTTTACGTCTGCTAAGCAGCACATTAACTTTTGCATTAACTAAATTAGCCGTTCTATTTAACAGCTCAGTTAAATAAGCAGATGCACTTATATTTAATAAAGGAGGCACAAACTGTTTATTTAAAACAAACGAGCCATCTTCCGCACGACTTATTTTTAAACAGGCAATAGTGTCAAAATAAGTTTTTACATCTGAGTCAGACAGTAATATAAATTTAGGCTTTGCAACTAATACCTCACGGCTACGTGACGCATCATGATTATCTTCTAAATCAATATAATCTGCTTCATATGCGCTTAATTGCCCGCTCGCCGCATAACCTTCAATATTGCTAACTGTTTTATTTGCAGCAATAGCAATATAAATAACACTATCTTGATGGTTATTATCAAGCTCTAGTTTTAAATCATCTTGATGTTGACGATCAAAATCAAGCAAGCGACCATTTTCTAAAAGTAGCTTAAAACTAGTTACTTTTAATATACCGCGAGCAAGTGCTGATTCATCAATAGCAAAATGCTGTAAACCAAATGCCAATGGTGATATTAGCGCTTGACGTACAACCTGATTCTGATCGTGATAATCGTCAAATAGTTGAAAGTGTTGCTGAGCAAGCAAAACACCTTCAGCCCAAACGGGCTTTGCGGGAGCTTTTAAATTCATTACTCAGCCTTATCCACGCCAGGTAATTGAACTTCGTTGTTTGTAACCAAAACATCTAATGATGTAGACAACTTAACAGGGCCATCTGCAAGCGGGTAATACGCTTTCCAATTATCGCCACTGCGATCTCTAAATAAAGCAACAATCGCTACAAACTTTGCATTTTCAGCTTGTTCAAACTTAATTTTAGATTGCTCAGAAGGGTGAATTGTCCGCTCTTCTAATGTAATTAAACTATTAGCCAAAACTGATTTATCTGACTTCCATAATTCTTCAAACGTAGCTGTTTTAAATGTTTGTATATCCGACAGTTGATACACCTTTAAAACGACTGGTAACGCTTCATCAAATTGGTTTAAATTTAAGTTATCTGTTGCCTTAACATCTAAACTTACGTTAGTACTCATACAACCAGTTAACATTATAGAAAGTGACAAACCTATAATCGCATTTAAAATAAAGCGCATTTTTTACCTCAATAAATATTTTTATTTAAAATTAAAATTAGTTTTGCAAAGAGTAGCTTCATAAACTGGGCAAATAACTTTATTGAATCTTACATTCGCACAATCAGACCATTTATTAGTTTTAAAAAAACCAAACAAGGTCTTCTTTCTGCTTTTTTCTTGAGAATCAACTAACAAAGACTGCGTAACAACATCATCTATAGACATAATCAACTTAGTATTTATTAACGAAAGCTCTTTTATATAAACAGAAACATCACCATTAATTAAAGTAACTTTTTCATTGCTTTTAGGAGGATTGTTTAAAAAAAAGAAAAAGTGTTCTATAGAATTTTCAGAAAATACGCGATGGGCAGGAATACCTACCTGGTCTAGTAGCGAAGAAACGCTGGCTGTAAGTGACCAAGCTAAGGAGTACAAGCTATTTATTTGATTTATAAACTCTTTTTTATTCACAACATGCTCCTTGTCATCTGTTAAACTAAAAAACGCATAGTCTAAGGCTAGTAATAAATCCATTTATTTGGCGCATAATACAAACACCCTACTGCTATTGTCAACCTATATAAGGTTTAAAGTATTGGAATATTAATGTGATTAATTAATTAGAATAAACACTCTAATTAATGTTTATAAATGAAAAATACGCAACAAAACACCACCATCCCTATTTATGAAACAATCAAGTATAAATCTAATTTAATTGTTTATGGTTACAATTATCCAGTTGATCATTAACACACAAAAAGGTATGTTTACGCCACTAATTTTACCGAGCAGGGATTGCAACGTTTTGACTAAATCTAATTTTTTTTTGAAGGTTAATGACAAAGACTTTAATGTTACATACCTACATGGCCATGAAAAAATTAATAAAGGCTTTAGTTATTCACTCACTGTTGAATCCTCAGTAAAAATCAATACAGATATACTACTTGCCAATGCCAGTGTAATTTTTGTTAATAAAAACAAAAGATATCGAGAGCAATGTGGTTTGATTACATCTGTAACCAATATGGGTGTATTTAATAATTTACATCGATTTAAAATAAGCGTTCAAGACCGATTATCTACCTTAAAAAACACCTCAAACAGTAAAGTATTTATTACTGTAAACGTACAAGATGTATTAAATTACTTAGCACAAAAAGCAGGTTATTCATCAGGACAAATCGTTTTTAGGACAAGCTCCGCCTTACCGCATTTAAAGCAATGTGTGCAAGCAATGGAAAGTGACTGGGCCTTTTTTAATAGATTAATGTCTCAGCATGGTCTTTTTTACTGGATTGAAAGCGAATCTAGCACCGAAACACTTGTTATAAGTGACAGCAACCTCAACAGCCCCTATTTAAGTACGGGTGTATTAGAGGTTAAAGCAAACGCAGGAATGAACGCCCAGTACTGGGGTAACTTTGTCGGCTTTATGCACAGCGAAGTAACACAAACCTTATATAATAATGCAGCGCAAAGTAATGCCCATGGACAATTCCAAAAAGTAGCCAGTAACAGTCAATCTTTTTTCGAGCCTGCTGCAAACTCAAGCGCAGAAGCATCAGCACAAACACAAAGCTTTAGTAATGCATTAGCCACACACAATAAACGAGTTACGCTTACAGGTAACGTATCGGATGTATTTGCTGGATGCTCAATTTCGCTTGACGATAATATGGGGTTTGCCAGTGGTGACTTGCTATGTATTGCAATAGAGCACACCCTTAATCAAGCAAATGACGAAAGCAGCCACGAAGGTGAAACACACTACCACTGCGTAGCGCAATTTATAGAGCGCGGTACACCTTACAAAGCAATGCCTGAGTCCCATACACCTAAGCCCATGGTATTTCCAGCAACCGTAGAATCTCTCACAAGTAATGCATTTGTAGATGAACACGGCCAATACCGTATTCGTACCGAGTTTGATAAAACAGCTCGCCCAGTAATTCAATCAAGCCCTGCACTAAAAAAGCTCGCGCTATATGCTTGTGAAAATCAACCTCAAGCCACTGGCTGGCACTTCCCACTTGTTGGTGGCTCTGAGGTACTTATTGGGTGTATTAATAACGACCCAAATAACACATTTATAATGGGTTTTGCACTAAACGCCGACCAGCCAAGCGTAGTTACAGCCGCTAACCCAACACATAATCGCTTATTAAGCTCAGCGCAAAATGAACTCATGTTCGATGACGATAAAGATACCCCTAAAGTCATCTTACAAACGCTCGCAAGTGAGCACTATATTGAATTAAATGCTATAAAATCAGGCCGCCAATTTATTCAATGGATAAGCCAACTCGGTACTATAAATTTACACGCAGGGCGCGACCTATGCCTTGAAACAGAACAAAATAATGTTCAGTTTGTTATTAAAAACAATCAATTTATTGATGTTAAAAATACCGTGTCGCAAACCACAAATAACAGCCATGTAAATTATCAAAGCGGTGGCAGCCAAGCCTTCAGTGGTAAAAATACCGCCCTTACGAGCGAGAATGAAATTTCACTCCTCACTGGCCGTGCAGTAAAAGTAAATGCCCAAAGCGACATACTCCTTAAAACCAATAACAGCGACTTAAAGCTGAATGTACCTACTGGCTCTACGTTTTTACAAACTAACAATAATATAAACATAACGGGCTCCGGACGTGGCGATTTAATTATTCACAACGCGGGCGGCGAGATAAAACTCGACAGCCAAGGCAATGTTGATATTACCGCCACTAACGTACTCACACTTGATGGCACATTTATAACCTTTGATGGCCCAGTTGATTACGACATAACTAGCCCACAAACAGCGCGGGCACCAAGCAATGCAAGCCCTGCCAATATTAGCCGCATTAGTGATATAACCATTAATGACGCAGGTATTGCTGCAACAACGTCAAGCGTAGTGGATTTACTTTATGTTTATCAAGATGGCAGCCCTGTAAAAAACGCACCTTATACAATTAAATTTGATGATGGAACACAAAGC
>NZ_JBBMQY010000032.1:0-31282 GCF_038900255.1 Pseudoalteromonas sp. AS84
TAATAGCTTCTATTGCGTAGCGCACCGACTTCACATTGTAGAAAGTCTGTATCTAACAATTTGGGCTTTTTTGCGTCTATAGAAAGGAAAATATGAGTGAATAATATCGATATAAAATATATAAGCAGATTGGTATTACATAAAAAGTATGAGATCCTCATAAATTAAAGTTATTTTTAAATTAATGGTATGAGTTAATGACTAGCCATTAACAAACTACTGACTTAACTTGTTTATAAAGGCAATGAATACTAATATAATTTCATGACTATATAACTAGAATTTTTTGAGTTAGTTGTTTTAAAATTATCACCAATAATGATTGTGAGCTGTAACTAAATGCACTATGAAACATTTTTAGATGACTCTACTTCGCTAGTTGAATTTACACGTATTTACTTAGCTATTTTTTATACTTTTGTTGCGGGGTTTTATACATTTAGAATTATTTATAAAAATAGAAACACACCATCTGGCGTTGTTTATCCAGGAGATAAGTTTTGTTCTAGTTGGTGGAACCATATGGTTTTTAAGTTTTTCAGAGCTGCTATTTGGTTTGTATGTGTAGTGAGAGTGTTTGTACCTGAGTTAGATAGTTATTTGGGTCTGTTTTCGATATTTAATGGCTGGCCAGGAGTATTGTTTGGCGATATTTTATTAAGTGCGGGTTTTATTTTGACGATGTTTGTACATTTCCATATGTCTGAGCTTTGGCGATCAGGAATTGATCCTAAAGGACCGCATGAGCTTAAAACCTCTGGGTTATATGAATATTCTAGAAATCCGATGTATTTAGGTATCGTAGCAGCACAAGTAGGTTTCTTTTTAGCCTTACCTAGTATATTTAGTTTGATCTGCTTAGTGGTTGGTTTAATTGCTATATATAGACAAACTTTAGTTGAGGAAGCTCATTTGACCCATCGTTTTTCTACACAATATAAAGAGTATAAATTACTTGTCCCTCGCTGGTTATAGCTTGAGGTAAGGCTATAAGTATATTGAATGTAAATTAAGAGTTATGGGGTTTTCTATGTTGAATTGTAAAAGGTTCACACGATAGACAAAAATTAGATCACTTCTTTTTGTTCTATGTATTTTCCCATAAACTCTTTTTTAGAAATAGCCTTTGAAAAGAAGTAGCCCTGAATATAATCACAAGCAAGATGCTTTAATAGGTTGTATTGTTTTTGTGTCTCAACGCCTTCAGCAACAACCATAACATCTAGGTTGTGCGCCATGGTAATAATAGCTTTAATTAGAGCAATACTATTATCATTTGATTCAATATCTTTAATGAATGAACGATCTATTTTTAATATATCTATGTCTAAGCGCTGTAAATATGCAAGCGAAGAGTATCCAACACCAAAGTCGTCAATGGCTATGTCTATATTAATTGTACTTAAGCGTTTTAACTGTTGTTGTATTGAGGAGTCTGGGTCCATTAATGTATTTTCTGTAACTTCAATTAAAATAGTATTTGCGGGAAGTTGGTATTTTTTGCTTGCGGTAATCCAATCATCCACCCAGCAACCAGCACGATCAATTTCAAGGGGTGATGTGTTCACACTTATTTGAATCGTTTTCTCACTCAAAATATTAAATTGGACGGTATCTTGAATTGCTTGAGATTTAACCCATTGCCCTATTCCGTTTATTAATCCATTTTTTTCTGCTACAGGTATAAACTCATTTGGTCCTATTAGACCCCGCGTAGGGTGATTCCAACGTATAAGGGCTTCAGCTTTTGGTACTGATTTTCCATCAATTGAAAAAATAGGTTGGTAATATAATTCAAATTGATTTTGAATGATTGCAATACGTATCTCTTCTATTAAACGACGCTTTTCTGTAGCTTTTTCTTCAATAGCATAAGAAAAGAACTCATAGCGATTACGCCCTTTATTCTTAGACAAGTACATTGCTTGATCAGCACGTTTAACGAGCTCTTCTACTGTTAAGCCATCAGCAGGGAAAAACGTTAAACCTATACTTGCTGTAACATACACTGTTTCTTTTTTTATTTTTATACTTTGCATTAAGCTGTTTTTTACAACTTTGGCAATTTTTGATGCCTCATCTGAACTACTTACGCCCTCTAAAATCAACGTAAATTCGTCTCCGCCTAAACGAGCTACTGTATCTTTACTTGTTATACAGCTTTGAAGTCTGGTTCCTACTTGGTGTAATAGTAAATCGCCGTAGTCATGGCCAAGGCTATCGTTTACCTCTTTAAAACCATCTAAATCGATAAATATAAGGGCGAATTTCATTCCTTCAACACTTACTAAGCTTTGTAGTTTCTCGTAAAAATACCGTCTATTTGGTAAATCGGTTAACCCGTCTTGGTAAGCATACTGTTGCAGCTGAGAATTTGCATTTTCAAGTTCGTTAGTGCGAAGCCTAACTTGATTTTCTAACGAATTTTCCCTTTGCTCAATATTGTGCAGCATATCGTTAAAACAAGAAGTAAGTTGTCCCACTTCATCTTGAGATAATAGCTTGGCACGTAAGCTGTAATCATGTGATGTTGTTATTTTATTAGCCGTTTGCGCTAAATACAGTATTGGATTTAAAAATCGGCGCCTGAGTAATAAAGACAAAAGTAAACTTACTGCAAACGTAAAAGCCATTAAAATTAAAATAAACTTAATATAAAAAGTAATTCTATCTCTAATATAGCTGTCATTTGCACGTATTTGTAGGTCTCCATAATGGTTAGTGTCGAGCGTTAGAGGGGTATTTACTTCAATACTATGTTCAACCTCCATTGCTTCTGATTTAGCTATTGCTAATTGTTTTCCAGCCTTATTATTTACAGCTACGCTAATAACATCAGATCGAATCAGTATTGGATTAATAAGCTCCTGAATAGCTTCGATATCATCAAACATAAGTGCTGTTGTTATATTTGGGGAGAGCATCTTTGAGAGAGAATCTAAGCTTTCTATTTGGTCTTCTTTGGCACTTGTAATTTCATAAGCACTGAATACAAGAGTAACAGTTGCAGTAGAAACAAGTGCCACGCTCATTAGGATGAATAACAATTTTTTGCTTATTGTATTTAGTGCAAATAATTTCTTCATTGCATTACCTATCTACAACGCGGGCAAGGCGTAGTACTTTTGAACTCATAGTAATGCCTGCATCTTTAAGTTGCTTTGGCGCAATTTCAAAGCGAATTTTTCCACTCGATAGAAAAAATCGGATATGACCACCGCTTTGAATAAATACATCGGTTTCACCTACTACCATTATATTATTTTGCATTAAAGGTTTTGCAATGTTCCAAGCCTCTACAGTATCGGATGTAATGAATAGCATGTTGCATTTTGTACTAGCTAATTCCTCGAATGAAATAAATTTACTACGAAGTGGTAAGTCCTGAATTGTTCTGTTTTTCAAAGCAACGTTTGCTATATCAATGAAGTTTTGGTCTGGGCTACATAAAATAAATGCTTTTTGTTCACTTAACGAAGTATGCCATTGCCCAAATCTAGCGAAGTTATATAAAAAGCCTGCTTTTAACATATATTCTTTTTCCATAGCATAACTGTTCGTACTAAGTGAAAGTACAAAAAGTATTATAAGGCTATGAAATGATCGTTTAAATTTCAGCATTTATTAACTTAAAATGTCGCTTTAATAGTAAAGGTAATACATTCATCAATATAGTTAGGTATTGTGTAAGTTTCGCGAGTATTTCCATATTCTATATGAGAACCTGCAAATAAATTTTTACCTGAAAGCGCCGTTGACCACTTTGGATTGATTTGATAGTTCCAAGTAAGATCTAGAGTTGTGTAGCTATCGGTATTGTAAGCATCTGAATTTTCTACGCGCAATGTCGCAAATATATTATGGTTCTTAAGTGGTGTGTAATTGGCTTTAGCAAATAGCTGCCTATTCGTTGAATCAAACCCAATGGAGGGGGTTGTGCCTACTGGTAAGTCGTAATCAATCCTTGTGTAGCTGTAACCAAGTTCTGTACTTAGTGTATTTAAAGGGTGCCATGAAATAACAGCATCAAGGCCATTAGTCGTTGTTGCCCCTACAGATACTAAATCTAAATCAATTTGTGTTGTTGTGAGTGCTAAGGCCGCTTGCTGAAATTGCCCAGCTTGAAAAAAAGCGAGAGCGGGCAAAAACTGATCTGCGTGCGTATTTAAATTAATGACTGCAACGTGCTTAGCATCAGTATGAAAAGTCGAGAAGTCCACTGACCATTTTTCATCTGTAAATCGGTAACCTAATTCGTAGGATGTATAATTTTCTGATTTAACGTTATCGTTACCATTTAAAAATGTAGCAATACGATACTCGTCAATTGCTGTTACGCCAGTGCTTGAGCCTAACGCTTCGATAACTTTAGTACCGTTTACTGTAAAGTTATCATTAAACTCGATAAGGGTGGGTGTTCGTACACTTCTTGATAGAGCGCTCCATACTAAATGGTTTTCAATTGGTTTATACACGAGTCTTGCAGATGGTTGGTTTTCCCATCCAGTTAAATCATTATGATCGAATTTAGTGCCAATTATAAAGTCTAGTGTATTTGGAATGAAGTTATATTGAGCCTGAATAAGCCCGCCATATTGCTGTAAGCTATCAAGGTCTTTATCGCTGTCTAAAAACACGCTTTTTTCAAAAGAAATACTATTGTATCGATAACTCAACCCCCAATCTAATTGTAGGGACTGATAAATAAAGTTCATTTGATAATCTATATCAATAGATTCAAAATCTTCCTTTATGTATTTTTGAGAACCGTTTTGTTTAAGCCAAGAGACTTGTAACATTTGATTGGCATCAGGCGAGATTCGATTTTCTAAGCGAGCCATAACGCGAGAGTCTGTTCTTTCTAAGCCGTCTGAGAAAGAAATGTTTTTATTAGTATCATCAATCACACCGCGATAATTTTGTCCTAAATCAGAATGAGTAATAGTACCTTGAAACAATCCTGACCATTCATCATTAGGCGTAAAGTCAGCTCGGATACCAAATGATTGTTGTTTTGTAGTGTCACTAGGTGTCAGTGAAACACCTTTTTTGGATTCATTGGCATCTTTTAAGTGGCCATAAACACGGTAACTGCCGATGTTACTTATATCACCACCGTAGCGAAGATTTGCATCTGCATTTATTTGATTACCAGTTGTTACACTGGCGTATCCTCCGCGAGTATCAATACTATTTTTAGTGATAATATTAATAACGCCATTATTTGCGTTACTACCCCAAAGTAGTCCGCCTTGCCCGCGTATTACTTCAATGCGTTCAATATCGTATAAAGGAACATTTAGCGTTTCCCAATAGACTGCGGCAAATTTAGGTGTATATAAACTTTGCCCGTCAATCATTACTAACAGTTTGCTTGAAAAACGAGAAGCAATACCTCTTGAAGAAATAGCCCATTGATTGTTATCAAGCTGACGTACAATTAAACCAGGTACCATTTTAAGGGCTTCGGGAACTGAGGTTGCTCCAGACTTTGTTATTTGCTCTTTGCTAAGCACATAAATTGATGAGGCTGTATCGAAAGCTGACTGTGCTCTTTTCATCGCGGAAGTTACTTGCACATCCATACCCATTAAGGCATCAAGATCGAGGTCTTCATCTTCAAACGGCTCAGCCGTTACAAGAGGGCACACAAAAAGTAATGGCCAAAATAAACGTTGTGATATTTTCACCCGAAAGTCTCCTGCGCAATCAAAAAATCAAAAACAATGACTGTTTTTGTAATACATGTGATATCACACAATATTAACATACATTAACAGCGTAAAAGTATAAATGCGATTAAATCAAAATAACTAATGTTGTAGTAGTTAAAAAATTTAACTACGGCCAATAAAACAATAAAAAATACAGTAGATACATTTTATACAAGTACATGTATTAAAGAGTAAAAAAATAGAAGTTACTGAGAGCTATATGGTTATTTACAATTTAAAATTTAGGCTATTTTTGAAGGACTTCAAAGTATTTTGCGGTTATTGATTATTTAACTTTGCATATCATGCTTTTGCAGGGCGATATTAATTATACGTGCAGGATTAATCTAACTTTTTATTAATTATTATTGTAGTTTCAATTACCTTTGCTTTTATTAAAGGTATATAGAATACTTAAATTCGCTTGGTTTTGCTTTAAAGGCACCAGAGTATGATGAAAAATGAATTGATTAATGTAGAAGAAGTACTCGATTTAATGCTTGATGCCGTGTGTGTGGTAGATAAACAAGGCACATTTGTTTTTGTAAGTGCTGCATTTGAGCAAATTTTTGGTTATAAAGCCGATGAAGTTGTTGGCAAAAAAATGATTAACTATGTTTATGCTGGCGATCATCATAAAACCCATAACGCAGTAACTTCGCTATTGTCTGGCGAAACGGTAAACCCTCGCTTCGAAAACCGCTGGATGAGAAAAGATGGTCAAGTAGTCCATATATTATGGTCTGTTCGCTGGTCAGAGCAACATCAAGTAAGAATTGCAGTAGCGCACGACATAACCGAGCGTAAAGTAATGGAAGAACAACTACATTACATGGCACGGCACGATGTGTTAACTGGTTTGCCTAATCGCTCTTTATTGATGGAGCGATTAGAGAAAGTAATTATTAGTGCAACTACAAACAACACATTTTTTTCTTTACTGTTTATAGACATAAATGGCTTTAAAGCAGTAAACGACACCCACGGACACGAAACTGGCGATAAGCTTTTATGCGCTATTGCAAAAAGGCTCTCAGCATCGGTTAGACACTACGATACAGTAGGGCGTTTAGGCGGAGATGAATTTTTGATTATTTTAGATAATTTAAGTTCTAGCCACGAAACTGTCAGAATCAAAAATAAAGTCCTCACTGAGTTTAAGGACGTCTTTAAGTTAGGTGACGTACTATTAAATATTTCACCTAGTATTGGTATTGCAAACTACCCAGAGCACGGTCAAACAGATCACGAACTTATAAAATATGCCGACCAAGCGATGTATAAAAATAAACAACGAGGGTTAGATAACGTAACCTACTTACCTCAATAACTAAGCTGAACTACCACCTTAGATTAAACAATAGTCAAAACGCCCTTAACTATAATACCTTACTTGCCGCCATATTTTTAATATCGGTTTGCCAGTGCTGCGCTAAAAAGTCGATGAAAGCACGCACTGCCGTTTGCTGATAATTACGTGATAAATAAACTGTCCACAAATTATGTCCAGATGATAATGAAGGCGATTACCGTGTTGGCAGCAATACATATTTTACTAATAACGCAGGCGAGAGCAAGGTATCGGTCACTGATTACGCAACAGCAATGGTTGATGAAGCGCAAAATGCGGCGCATGTAAATCAGCATATTAGTATTGCCTACTAGCCTAATTATCAATCAAAAGCGTTTGATTATTTAAATATAACAATACTGGCTCATAAGGCTAAAATAATTTAATCTGAGCGTATTAATTCTTATTAAATTATTTGCCTCATGAGTCTTCTTTTTTCTCTTGCGTTAGCAAGTCTTCCCGCTTTACCTGAGCCAGTTGCGAATAATGCTGTTGCTAAAGTTATAGTACAAAACCAAACCTATTTTTTAAGCTTTATGGGATTAGGCAGCGATAAGCAGCACTCGTCAGTGCATAACAAAGTGTGGGCGCTTAAAGTTGGCGATTCACAGTGGCAACCCAAAACTGGTGTGCCTTCAAGCTTGCCATTAAAAGGGCGCTTAGCTAGCACCGCAGTCGGTTTAGGCGAGTACGCCTATGTATTTGGCGGCTATACGGTAGCAGAAGATCATACTGAAGTTTCAAGCCCAGACGTTTATAAGTACGACGTAATAAAAGATACTTACACTCATCTTGCGAGCATGCCAGTACCCGTAGACGATAGCGTAGCGCTGAGCTACAAAGCGCGTTACATTTATCTAATTAGCGGTTGGCATAACGACGGCAACGTAAACTTAGTGCAAGTATACGACACGCAAAATAATACATGGCAACAAGCCTCGCCATTTTTAGGTGAACCCGTGTTTGGTCAGGCAGCTGCAATTAGTGGGAATACCATTGTTATTTGTGATGGCGTTAAAACACAAGCTAACCCTGATTCGCGTCGCTCGTTTGCAGGTGTAGCACAGTGCTTAAAAGGCACAATAGATTCAACTAATCCACAAAAAATAGATTGGCGTACGTTGCCTCATCCAACGGGCACCGCTCACTATCGAATGGCAGCTAGCAGCTATAATGGCAATATTTATATGATGGCAGGCTCTAATAACCCATATAACTACAGCGCAATAGGTTACGACGGTAAGCCTGCACCAGCAAGTGATCATGTTTGGCGTTTTAGTGTGGATAAAAACGAATGGCAGGTTTTATCACCGGCTAAAGTAAAAAGTATGGATCACCGTGGTTTACTTGAGCACAAAGGTGTTTTATACCGAGTTGGCGGTATTGATAATAACCAGCAAGTAAGTGCTAACGTACTCAGTTATAAGGTTGAAAAATGAACACCCTTTACATTACCGGCGCAGGAGTAAGCGCAGCCAGTGGCATTCCCACTTTTAGAGGTGAGGACGGTTATTGGACCATAGGCAGTAAAAATTATACGCCTATGGAAATGGCAACACGCGCAATGTATCAAAATGCCCCTAAAGAGTTTTTAGCATGGTATTACCATCGCTTTGCAACGTATCGCAACCACGGCCCAAACGACGTGCATCATTGGCTGAGTAACAAAAACCTAATTACTCAAAACATAGATGGGCTTGATGGTAAAGCAGGTAATAAAAATTACATTGCTATTCATGGCAGGCTTGATCAAATGACCTTATTTCACCATCAAGGCGATGACGTAACCCCTTTTACCGCTCCGTGGGAAAAGGTCGATGAAAGCTGCTTGCACAACTCTTTATTTGATGTGTTTAATATTCAAAACCAAGCACCTGAGCTTAATTACTCTTTTAAACCCTTTGTTTTATTGTTTGATGAGTACTACACCGAACTTTATAGAATTAGCGAAGCGCAAAAGCGTATGAGCAACGCCGATAAAATCGTATTTATGGGTACCTCGTTTAGCGTTAACATTACGCAAATGGCGATTGAAATAGCCCGCGATTACAATATTCCCATTGAAGTTGTAGACCCCGAGCCAGCTCATATTTTACACCCCAATGTGAGCTATAAAAAAATGACGGCACTGGAATACATTCAAAACAATTAAAGTAAGCATTTTATGAGCATTTAACGTGCAATATTTAATGTTATTTACAATTTTGCAAAGTTTTTATCTCTCCAGTTATACATGTTGTTCTATAATGAAAGTAATCGCCTTTAAAAACATAATAATATATAAGAGACATAAATGAGTGATTTAACCGCAATAGCCAATTTATCAATATTATTAGTAGAACCTTCAGACGTTCAACAAAAAATAATTATAAAATCGTTATTAGATAGTGGCGTTAAACAAGTAGAAACGGCAACCACACAAGAGCAAACATTAGCACTTCTTATTAAATATCAACCAGATTTAGTCATAAGCGCAATGTATTTGGCCGATGGAACAGCCGACACCTTATTGCAAAAAATCAGATCAAACCCAAGCACCGAACATCAACCGTTTATGCTCGTATCCAGCGAGCGAAATAAAAAGTATTTAGAGCAACTACGTCAATCGGGTGTATTAGCCATTTTACCAAAGCCTTTTAGTGCAACCGCTATTACACGCGCTCTTAAAGCCACGCTAGATATAATTAGTGAAGAAGAAGTAGACCTTGAACATTTTGATGTAACATTGCTAAGAGTGCTGGTTGTAGATGACAGCCGCTTTGCGCGTAAACACATTATTCGTGTACTTGCGGGTATGGGAATACCTGCCCCAGTAGAAGCCGAAAATGGTAAAGAAGCTATTGAGCACTTAAGCAACCAATCATTCGACTTAATAGTAACCGACTACAACATGCCAGAAATGGACGGGCGAGAACTAACCGAAACCGTTAGAAGCTCAAATAGCTACTCGCATATTCCTATTTTAATGGTGAGCTCAGAAGCCAACGAAACACATTTAGCAAATATAGCCCAAGCAGGGGTAGATGCAATTTGTGATAAACCGTTTGAGCCAGCAACCGTAAAAGATTTACTGTTTAAAATAATGTCTTAAATTATTAACCCAAAGGCTAACGTTAAAACACATTAGCCTAAGTGAATATAATAAAAGCAGCGCTTGTTAAAAGTCGCTGCTTTTATTTTATTGGCTAGGTACGTTATAAAGACTAAACGCCACAAAACATAATATAACTGCAATTGCGGTATCAAATACTCGCCATCTAAATGGTGAACTTAATATGCTTTTAAGTTTAGGTGCAAAAAGTACTAAGCTGCTAAACCAAATTATTGAGCCAACACAAGCGCCAAGTGCAAAATGCATTGGGTTTGGTTGTAAAGCGCCAATATTGCCAAGTAGTAACACGGTATCTAAATACACATGTGGATTTAACAAACTAATTGCAAAGGCCGAAAGAGCAGTACTCCACCAGCTTACTTTTTCTACTTGGCTTACCTTTAAACCCGAAGTCCCTTTAACTGCTCGCATTGCAGATCCATACGCTAAGTACAAGAGCATCGCAATACCGCCCCACGTTAACCAAGGTAGTAAGCCCGGTAATAATTGCTGTAATTCATTTGCTGCAAATACACCTATTAAAATAAGAGTCGCGTCACAAATAATGCATACCGAGGCTAAAACAAACCGATTAGCGCCAGCCATACATTGGCTTAAAATCCAGATGTTTTGCGCGCCAATAGCAATAATTAAACTTAGTCCCAGAATCACACCCGATAAAAACGACATACTTTAAATCCACTCAATTATTCAATGCCTTGCAGGGTAGGGGGTATTCTGTTACAAATCCAATGAATATATTTAGGGTTATATGCGTAAAACTCATGATTGATTATCAACTACTTAATGCACTGTCGGCGGTTATTAGTGAAGGCGGGTTTGAAAAAGCCTCTAAAAAACTATTTATTACGCAATCGGCAGTAAGTCGGCGAATTCATCAACTCGAAGCCAAACTTGGAGAGCCTGTAATTATTAGAACGCAGCCACCGCGTCCGACCGCTCTTGGCAAGCGTTTACTTAATCATTTACAACAAGTGCTGCAGTTAGAAGTTGCTTTAAACGTAGATGCACTTAACGAACACTCCAGCTTAAATACACCTCTTAGTGTAAAGTTGGCTGCCAATGCTGACTCACTAGCAACATGGTTGCCAGAAGCCCTTGCTATACTAGACACAGAATCTGATTGTAAATTTAGATTTGAAGTGATCTCAGAGGATCAATCCATCGCTCATAAAAGAATGAAAGATGGCGAGGTAATGGTGTGTATTAGCTCATCTCCTGAGCCTGTAAATGGCGGGCTAGCAAGCCCATTAGGCGCTATACGTTACAAGGCAATTGCGAGTCCTGACTTTATTAAACAGCATAATCTCACTTCGCTTTCGCAACTGGCGCAGCTGCCCTGTTTAGTTTTTAGTGAGTACGACAAGCTACAGCACCAGTTTTTAGAAGATATTAGCGGCTCAACGCCAGAGTATATGCATATATATCCCTCATCAGAGGGATTTAAACAAGCCATGATAGCAGGCCTAGGCTATGGTTTATTGCCGACTTTGCAGCTTGGCGATTCCTTGCAAAAAGGGGAGTTAGTTGACTTATTTCCAGAGTATTATATTGATACGCCCTTGTACTGGCATTATTGGCAAAGTGAAAGCCCGCAACTTAAAGCACTGCGTAAGTTTGCAATGCAAGTTGCGGCTAACCGATTAGAACCAATTTAAAGGTGTTTATAACTGCCCTAATCTATAAATGAGTAATGCAGTTTTTTTAATGTTTTTATCAAGGCTGGTTAAATCGGCTGTTTCGTTTTTAGTGTGCGCGCCGCTGCCCATTAAGCCTAAACCATCAAGTGCCATATCAACATGGTTTGCGGCAAATGAAATATCTGCTGCACCTGCGTTGCGAGGGTTGGCGGCTACTACTTTGTTGAAGCCTAAATCGTGGCTTGCGTCGCTGTATAATTCTAATAGCTTTTTATTGCCATCAGTTAATGCCATTGGCGGGTAACCGTCTTCAAAAATAAGCTCTGCTTTACTGCCATTTAAACTGTTGCTAGCAATAAGTTGCATTGACCTTTTTGCGTTTTCGAATTGCTTTGGCGATAGTGCGCGTAAATCACCTGCTACATGCACGGTTTGTGCTATTACATTACTTTTACCAAACGCCGTTGCTGACGAATTAGCACTGTCGTAATCGGCATTTGTACCGCCTACAATAAGCCCCGGGTTAAACGTTAAATTAGGTTGTGTGGCAAGTTGTTCTCTAAAGTCATTTAAAATGCGTGATGCTTCGTAAATAGCGCCATAACCAACGCTTTCGCTAAATATTTGCGAAGAATGCGCCGCATTTGCCGTTACGTTCAGCGTCCAACCGGTATAACCACGGCGCGCCGCCATAGCTGTTTTTATATTGTTATCGCCATTTTCATAACCAAGCGCTACGTCAGCCCAAATTGCTGCATCAACAATAGCTTGTTTAGATAAGCTAAGCGGGCGACCGCTGCTTTCTTCATCGCCAGTCAGTAACACTTTTATGCTTACATTTTCGAGTGAATTAAGGGCTTGTAAGCTTTTAAGTGCGGTAATTATTATCGTGTTACCGCCTTTCATATCGGCTACACCTGGGCCACTGGCTGTATCGGCATCAAGCTGTTTGTAGGTAGTAAAGTTATCGTTTTTGGCAAATACCGTATCTAGATGGCCGATCATCAGTATTTTTATTGCATCGGGGTTTTTACTTTCGTGGGTTGCTAATACATGCCCTGCGCGGTTAAACGCACTGCCATCCAGCCATTCTACTTTAAAACCTATGGCTTTAAGCTGCTCGCTTGTCAGCGCGCCTACTTTTTTTACACCTTCAATATTAAGCGAACCGCTATTAATATTTACGGCTTGCTCTATTTCTTTCAATGCTTGGGGAATGTTTTTATCGACCTGTTTTACTATTTCACGCTCGTTTTTATCAAGCGCCGCATGGCTTGTAAGCGGTAAGGTACTAGCAAGTGTGAGGATAAGTGCATGGCTAAATTTTAAAAATGACATAACAGCATAATAAGTGAGAAATAAGAGTATTTAATATGAAGTAAAAATACACAGGATTCAATAGAAGGTGATTGTGATTTTTAACTAATTTTATAAGCAATAACGAGTTACAAGTTTAAGGGTCAAAGGGTGAACGTGTTATTAGTTTAAACACAGGTACTTAAAATATAATCTTTTAATTAATAATCAAGCTGTATAACTAAACAGTAATTTGTCTGATATTACTGATCTCCACCATTTTGGGGTTTTGCTGCATTTAGGAAAGGTAAGGCGAAGCTAACTAACTGTTTACAGTTGTTTATTTTATAGCTAGGATAAAATCATTGTAATATAAGGACATTTGCCGGTTTGTAAAGCGACAAATGTCGTAGACTAAATTGTTAGTTGCCAAAAGGAATTGAGTATATGGAAATATTTCACGCCACAATAGAAGATGCAGAATGTTTACTAGAACTTCAGCGCGTAGCTTATCAATCAGAAGCTGAACTGCATAATGACTTTAATATCCCGCCTTTAACTCAAACGCTTGATGAACTGAAAGCAGACTTTGAGAAGAAAATCATTTTGAAAGTTGTTGATAACGGTAAGTTATTGGCAAGCGGTCAAGCTCGCTTAGAAGCTGGTAGTTGTCATATTGGACGCATGGCGGTATGGCCTGAACTGCATGGCCAGGGTGTTGGCTCTAAGTTGCTTTCTTCACTTGAAACTGTATTTCCAGAAGCTAATCGTGTCGAGCTTTTTACAGGGGAGTTTAGTGCTTCAAATTTAGCGATGTATAAACGCCGTGGTTATTCTGAGTTTAAAACGGCAAAGCTGGGTAAAACGAGAGTTGTATTCTTAGAACGCAATCTAAAAAGCAGCTAACAAGCTTTTATTAATGCCGAATATTTTCCCTTCATTCTATCTAGCCGGTATTTAGAATTAACAACCATCAGGTTTAATACCATTAGCATTAAACCTGACAGCTCAAACTCAACCAATCAACGTTAATTAGTCGGCATTAAATAAATCTCACGTACGCTGTTGCGCTGGTTTGCTTCAATAGCAAACAGTACAGCGTCGGCTACATCTTGTGGGTCGAGTTTATCGGGTTTTGCCTCATCAAAAAACGGGGTATTTACCATACCTGGTGCTATGGTGGTACAGCGGCCATTCCACTCACTCATTTCCTCAGCTAAGTTTTGTCCAAAGCCATAAGCAAACCATTTAGTTGCACCGTAAATAGAGCCGCCAATTGGCTTACGGCCAGCGGCAGAGCTGGTTAATATAAAGTGACCTTTATTTTGGCGTAAATGCGGCAGTGTTAGTTTTGCAGTCCATAGCAGCGCTTTAATGTTTATGTCGATCATGGTTGACCACTCATCCGGATCGCCTTTTTCGGTGCCAGCGGTTGAAACACCCATGCCTGCGTTAGCAAAGGCTACATCCAATCGGCCAAACTTTTCAATGCCTTTTGTTACTACGTTTTCAAGTGCGGTAAAGTCTGTGGCATCTGCAGCTACGCTCAGTGCGTTATTTGAGCCTAAAGACTCAACTAATTTAGTTAATTTGTCTTCGCTTCTGGCGGTTAAAATGACTTTGTGGCCATTGTTAACCAGCGTTTTTGCGGTTGCTTCGCCAATACCGCTTGAAGCACCTGTAATGAGGACTATTTTTTCTTTCGCCATGATTATTTCTCCTATGTTTACATATTCAAAATTATGAGAATAGTTTTACTAATGAGTCGGTCTTAAATGTATTTCTCTGATGCTATTGCGCTGATTTGCCTCAATGGCAAATAACACAGCATCGGCAACATCTTGCGGGTATAACTTGTCAGGTCTTGCTTCATCAGTAAAAGGGGTATTTACAGCGCCTGGGGTGATGGTTGTACAGCGCCCATCCCACTCACTAATTTCTTGTGCTAGGTTTTGAGAAAAACCATAAGTAAACCATTTGCTTGCACCGTATATAGAGCCTTTAACAGCTCTGCGACCAGTTGCTGAGCTAGTAATAATAAAGTGTCCTTTGCTTTGGCGTAAATGCGCAAGCGTTAGTTTTGCAGTCCACAATAGGGCTTTAATGTTTATGTCGATCATGGTTGACCACTCATTGGGGTCGCCTTCTTCAACGCCTAATGTGTCTAACCCTTTACCTGCATTAGCAAAGGCTACATCCAATCGACCAAACTTTTCAATGCCTTTTGTTACTACGTTTTCAAGTGCGGTAAAGTCGGTGGCATCTGCGGCTATGCTAATGGCGTTATTTGAGCCTAATGACTCAACTAATTTAGTTAATTTGTCTTCGCGTCTAGCGGTAAGTATTACTTTATGGCCATTGTTAACCAGCGTTTTTGCGGTTGCTTCGCCAATACCATTTGAAGCGCCGGTTATGAGTATTATTTTCTCTTTTCCCATAGATAACCTCTTTTGTGAACATTGAAAGCTTAAAATAACCATACCAATAAACGATTAACCTATATTGAATAGGGGCTATAAATTAGCCGTAAATAGGCGGGCTTTACGTATCAAAAACCATAGTTTTAACGGTATTTTTAAAGTTGAAATAAGTGATTAAAAAAGATAGGTTTAAATTTTTTATTCTATATACTCGCGCCACTTCTTTTGAAGTCGGTTTTTATTAGATTTAACCATTATTTTGCTGAGTTTCAGCCACATTTATCGGAACAAACATGAAAGATAAACTTTTAGCGTTTTGGCAAAGCCATTCAGAAACAATCATCACTTTAGGGTACAAAGTGATTTTAGCGTTGGTGATTTTAGTTGCGAGTGCCTTAATTGCACGCTCGGTTAAAAAAGCGATTAAAAACTCTAAATCGCCATTAAAAAGGGTAGATAGTACGCTACTCCCGCTTTTATCGAGTATTGCTGGTTATTTAGTTTATATAATTGGCGGGCTATTTATTTTGGATATTTTTGGCGTTAATACGGCAAGCTTAATTGCGCTAATGGGCGCTGCGGGTTTAGCGATTGGTTTAGCCCTTAAAAATACGCTGAGCAATATTGCTGCGGGTATTATGCTGCTAATACTCAGACCTTTTAAAATAGGCGACTTTGTTGATGCCAGTGGCACGCTTGGTACTGTGAACGAAATAAACCTGTTTACCACGATTTTTAAAACCACCGACGGTCTTTATATAGCATCGCCTAACGGCAAAGTATGGGGTGGCAATATTAAAAACTTTACCCGTAACGGCAAAAGACGAATGGACATAGTGGTGGGTATTTCGTATGCCGACTCTATTGATGTTGGCTTAAATGTACTTAAAGAATTAGCAGCATCAGAGAGCCGATTACTTGCAGAGCCTGCTCCTAAAGTAATGGTTACTTCAATAGGCGAAAGCGCAGTAAACATTCAATTACGTGCGTGGGCTGTTAATGGTGATTATTGGCAAACCGTGTGGGATTTAAATAAACGTGTTAAAGAAGCAATTGAAGGCGCTGGGCTGAGTATTCCGTTTCCGCAGCGTACGCTGCATTTATCGGAGTCGATGGCGTCGGCAATAACTGTTAACAAAGATGCTTAAATATGTATTAACATAAACATAAGCACAAATAAAAATAGCGAGCCTTTGCTCGCTATTTTTGTATTAGCCTTTGTGCTGACTAGGTATTAACCTTCTAATTGAAAGTCGTACACTGAGCCTAAATTAAGTAGCTGCGTTAGCTCATCAAGTGCTTGGTAGCTTTCAGTCAACAGGGCTGAGTCTGCAAAGTCACTTGCGCCTAATTTGTCGCGGTAGTTACGTTTTGCCCAGTCACACAGTTGTGTGTATTTAGTATCGGTTAAAATAACCTCTGGGTTTACTGCAGCAAGTTCTTGCTCGTTAAGGGCTACACGTAAACGCAAGCAAGCTGGGCCGCCGCCATTTTGCATACTTTGGCGTAAATCAAAAAACTGCACTTGGTTTACTGGGTTATCAGCCATAATCATTTCTTCAATGTAGGCGTTAACCGCGCTGTTGCGTTTACACTCTTGTGGTGCCACTAACAGCATTGAACCATCTTCAAGGCTCACTAACTGGCTATTAAATAAGTAACTACTTACAGCATCGGTAATACTTACTTTATCGGTAGGTACTTCAATAATATAAAATTCTTTATTGCCTACATACGCTTCGCGAATATCTTGCAGTGCCAGTGCTTGGTTTAAAAATGCTTGCTGGTGGCACAGTAATACATTGGCGTTACCTACTGCAATTACATCATTATGAAACACACCTTGGTCTATTACGTCTGGGTTTTGCTGTAGTAAAATTTGGCTTGAATCTTTTAAGTTATGTAAGCGACAAATTGCTTCTGAGGCTTCAAGTGTTTGCCTTGCAGGAAACTTAGCGGGTTTTGGTAATTGGCTGTTAAACGCGCTGGCACCAAATACAAACATTTCAAGGCCTTGCTCGCCGTGGCTGTCACAAAAACGAGTATGGTTTGCTGCACCTTCGTCGCCAAAAAAGCCTTGGTCTGGCAAATGGGTATGGTGCGCAAAGTATTTGTCGTTATTAAACATAGCCTTTAATAAGCGCGTAGTGGTTGCAGGCTCTAATGAACGATGAAACTTATTATTTAAATTAGCTGAAGTAAAATGTACTTTGCCGTCGGTTGTATCAGGAGATGGCGATACCGTAGCAGCATTGGCTGTCCACATTGCAGACGCTGAATAACACGCGCGTAATAAAATTGGGTCAGCTTTAAATGCTTTATGAATTACCTGTGCATCATTACCGGTAAAGCCTAAGCGGCGCAGTACGTTTAAGTCGGGGCGCGCATGAGGGGCAAATACACCTTGGGTTAGGCCTTTGTCGTGCATGGCTTTCATTTTTTCAAGGCCTTGAAGCACTGCCTCTTGAGGATTTGAAAAGCTTGCTGCGTTATTTAACGAAGCAACATTACCATACGATAAACCAGCGTAGTTGTGAGTAGGACCCACTAAGCCATCAAAATTAACTTCCAAAGCGTTCATACACGTTCCAACTAAAAATTTTCAATAGGGTGCAACAATACAACGCAATAGGGTTGCTTGCAAAGTTATAAACGCAGTGTTTTTACTAATTTTTGATGTTTTTAAATGGGGAATTTATTACAAGGGAGTTGTTTTGATATTGAACGATTAATTTGAAGTTTAACTAAAATGTACATATAAATTTCATAGTGTGTAAAAGCTTAGCCTAAAGTAGGTTTATACATTTAAGCTTTATGCCAAGCCTTTACACAATACGATGTTACTTAACATAGGCGCGCTCTTTATCAGCGGTTGTATGGGTATTTGTTGGATCATTAACTTGCCAAACGCTAATATCTAAACGCCATAAAAGATAAAGGGTATGGTATAAATTGAACATGGTTTTTCCTTAGTATTTTCACTGAACACATCAGTTTATAGGAAGAAGTATGCCAACATTAACTTGAATATTTTATGAATAAAAATCAGGTATTTAGTATTTAAGTGTAAATACATACTTAAGGATTAGCACCAAAGAGGTGAAGTATTACTAAAAGATGCACCAGTGTGGTGTGTTTTTAGCAAAAAGCCCTGCAACTATTGGGTCACTTAAATGTGCAAGGCTTTTTAAAAATGTAGTCACTTAAAAAGTAAATTAACGGCCTACTTTTCCTTTTACTAAAGGCTCGAACGACATTACTTTAAACTTGCCGTGGCTTTGATTTTTGCCATTATTAAGCACTGGAGAATTATGTAAATCGTCAACGGTAAAGTATATTTTATGATCGGCTCCGTAACTAAAACCATCAGGCCAGCTCAAACGTTCGTCTTTAAATAATACTTCGTAGTTGCCTGTGGGTTTAACTACGCCAATTGCGCTATTGGTTATGTCGGTTACATATACGTTACCGCCGCCATCAACAATAATACCGTCTGAAATTGGCTTAGTGCCGTAACGCGTAACTTTGTCTTCAAGCGCTTTAGCCGAAAGGCTCTCGTTATTTATAGCGCTGGTGGCAATGCGGTAAACCGACGTGCCCGACATAGATCCAAAGTAAAGCCAGTCTTCGTTAGGGTCAAGCGTAATAGGGTTAACACCTAAGCGGGCAGGTTGTCCGCCAAGGCTCATTGTGCGCCCATCAATAACCATATCGATATTTTCGGCTGTGGTGTAATGGCTGTCTTGTAATACTCTGCGTGCGACACCTGTTTTAAGGTTAACCGTAATAATAGCGGCTTGGCTGCCTTGGGCTGTATCGGCAATGTATACAACGCCATGCTTATTATCGATGACTAAATCGTTTAAAAACGAGGTGTCGGTAATGGTTGGTTTAGCCAGATAAATGATTTTGTGCAGTTGCTCTTTGTTTGTATCCCAGCCTACTAAGCGCCCTGCATGATCGGGCCCTGAGGTGTCGAGCATCCATAAAACGCCATCGCTTGATACATTTATGCCAAGTACGTCGTAAAAACCTTTACCGTTATTGTACGCGTATGCCCATTCTTCATTAGGGTAGGGCTTGGTTGTACCATCGCTTAAAAGCTCCATAATTTTTTGCTTTTGGCCAAAAAAACCATGCACAGATAAAAACTTTCTGCCCGATGGAGTAATAGCAATGTTACCCGGTGGATGCTGCGCATCAAATGTGGCTACTGTTTTTAAATCAGCATTTTGATTATCGGTATTAGCAGATACGGCGTTGCTACCTAAAAGAGCCGTGCTACACGCCGCTGCTAATAGTAATTTTTTAATATGGGTCATTTTTAAAACCTTTTAAAACACGTTTATTGTTTAAAAATTAAGAGCCTAATCGGCTAAGTCGTTTACTACTAAATCGAGCAGCTGCATTAACTGCTGTGCTTGTGTTGCATCTACACTATCAAATTTACATAAAATATTTTTAGGGATATCGGCTGCTTTTAATTTAAGTGATTGGCCATGCTGGGTTAGCTGCACTAGGCGTTTGCGTTTGTCGTGCTCATCTTTAATAACAGCCAGTAATGATTTGTCGCTCATTTTTTTGAGTATTTGGGTCATTGCACCGCCGTCTATCGCGGTTTTATCTTTTAGCTCGGCAATTGTTATTTCGTCTTGCTCCCACAGGGCCATCATTACTACGTATTGTGGGTAGGTTAAATTTAGTTCGCTTAAAGGCTCGCGATACGCACGCGCAATGCTGTTAGATGCCATGTATAACCGATGACATAACTGATTCTTTAACTTTAATTGCTCAAACGACATAACGTTATCCTTCATTTCGATACATGCTATTTTAATTTGCATGCAAAGTATTTGCAATCTCTAATTACTTGTTCTATTATTTTGCACACAAACTAAATTGATTGATATTTTTAAACTTTGGAGTTCATTATGAATGTATTACAAAACGTAGCTTACACAGCAAAAGCAACTGCAACTGGCGGCCGTGAAGGCGTAGCTAAATCTGATGATGGTCGTTTAGATGTAAATTTATCAACACCTAAAGGTTTAGGCGGAGACGACGGACAAGGCACTAACCCAGAGCAATTATTTGCCGCAGGTTATGCAGCATGTTTTATTGGCGCACTTAAATTTGTTGCAGGTAGCGAAAAAATAGAATTACCAAGCGACACGCATATTAACTCACAAGTGTCTATTGGCGCGATTGAAGGCGGTTTTGGGATTGCGGTAAAACTTGCTGTATCACTAGGTGATATGGATAAAACAGCAGCGCAAGAGCTTGTAGATAAAGCGCACCAAGTATGCCCGTATTCAAACGCAACACGTGGCAACATCGAAATAGAGCTTTCAGTTATTTAATAACTAAATAAAGAAAAGTTATAAAAGCACACAACGACAATTAGTCGTTGTGTGCTTTTTTGCGTTTAAGGTATAAAAACTAAATATACGATAAAACGTATATTCACTATTCCATATATTGTTATTTTGTTTTATTGTGTATGCATAAGCACAGTGAGGACAGTATGGAACAATTCAACCCACTTCAATTTTATAAATGCCTAGCGGACGATACACGTTTAAAAGCAATGCTGCTAATTAGCCATCAAGAAGAGCTATGTGTATGCGAGCTTGTTGCTGCACTTGAATTAAGCCAACCTAAAGTGTCTCGCCATTTAGCACAGTTAAGACAATGCGGATTATTAAGCGACCGTAAACAAAATCAATGGGTGTACTACAGTATTAACAAAGCACTGCCAGAGTGGGCTAAAAATGTATTAACGCAAACGCTTACTGCTAACTCTTCATTTTATCAAAACGATTTAACGCGCTTAATCGCCATGGGTAATCGCCCTGAACGTGCAGCTAGCTGTTGTAACTAACTAATAAACTAACTTATTAAAGGTATTTAATTATGACTATTAAAGTAGGTATTAACGGTTTTGGCCGTATGGGGCGTTTAACACTGCGTGCAGCAGTTGATTGGCCAGAAATAGAGTTTATTAAAGTAAATGATGTAGCGGGCGATGCTAAAACACATTCACATTTAATTGAGTTTGACTCAGTGCACGGACGCTTAGCGCAGCAGGTTACTAGTGATGATAATAGCTTTAGTGTGGGTAAGCACACGATTGCAGTTACCAACAACAAAACTATAAATGAAACTGATTGGTCAGATTGCGATGTAGTAATAGAGGCCAGCGGTAAAATGAAAACCACTGAACTGCTAAATCAATATTTAGCGCAAGGTGTTAAGCGCGTTGTAGTAACCGCACCAGTAAAAGAAGACGGCATTTTAAATGTGGTTATGGGTGTTAACGATGGTTTATATAAACCAAATGAACATAAAATTGTTACAGCAGCTTCTTGCACAACTAACTGCTTAGCGCCCATTGTAAAAGTTCTGCAAGAAAAAGTGGGCATTAAGCACGGCTCAATGACCACTATTCACGATATTACCAATACCCAAACTATTATTGATGCGCCTCATAAAGATTTACGTCGTGCTCGTTCTTGTGGCACAAGTTTAATACCTACTACAACCGGTAGTGCAACGGCTATTACGCATATTTTCCCTGAGCTAAAAGGTAAATTAAACGGCCATGCTGTACGTGTACCGTTAACTAATGCATCCATTACTGACTGTGTTTTTGAGCTGGAGCGAGGTGTTACACAAAGTGAAGTAAACACGTGGTTTAAAGATGCTGCAAATAATGAGCTAAAAGACATTCTAGGCTACGAAGAAAGACCGCTTGTATCTATAGATTACAAAACAGATCCGCGCAGCTGCACCATAGATGCCCTTTCTACTATGGTAATTAACAACACTCAACTTAAATTATACGCTTGGTATGATAACGAGTGGGGTTATGCAAACCGTACTGCTGAGCTAATGCTTAAAGTTGCAAAAAGTGATTTAGTTTAATCTCATTTAAAAGGTTTAACGCTATGTTTGCGCAGTTGGCTAACTTACCGAGTTCTATAAAACAATATTTAATAATTACTGGTAACTATTGGGCATTTACTTTAACCGACGGTGCACTACGCATGTTGGTGGTGCTGTATTTTCATCAGTTAGGTTATGGTGCATTTGCAATAGCCATGTTGTTCTTGTTTTATGAAATTTTTGGTGTGATCACTAATTTAGTCGGAGGTTGGCTTGGCGCGCATTTAGGGTTAAACAAAACCATGAATGTAGGGCTTGGGCTGCAGCTTGTAGCTTTAGCTATGCTTTGCGTGCCAGGGGATTGGCTAACCGTTGCCTATGTTATGGCAGCGCAAGCATTGAGTGGCATAGCTAAAGACTTAAATAAAATGAGTGCCAAAAGCGCCATTAAGTATTTAGTACCGCAAAGCGATGAGGGGCAAAGCCAATTATATAAATGGATTGCCATACTTACAGGCTCTAAAAATGCGTTAAAAGGGGTGGGCTTTTTTTTAGGCGGCTTATTACTTACTGTATTTGGTTTTGTAGGTGCACTAATAAGCCTAATTGCATTACTTAGTGTTGCGTGGGTTATTAGTTTAATTTTTTTGAAAGGCGATATTGGCAAAGCTACAAACAAACCTAAGTTTAAAGAGTTATTTTCTAAATCTCGTGCAATCAACTTACTTAGTGCTGCGCGTTTATGTTTGTTTGCAGCGCGTGATGTGTGGTTTGTCGTTGCATTACCGGTTTACTTAGCCGCTCAGTTTAACTGGGATCACTGGTGGGTAAGCGGCTTTATGGCTTTGTGGGTTATTGCTTATGGGCTGGTGCAATCGCAAGCTCCACGCATAACTGGGCAAAGCGATTCAAATTCACACTCAGTCAAAAAAGCATATTGGTGGGTTGCTTTATTAAGTGGCGTAACCTGTATTTTAGCGTTGTTGATGCAATTTGATATCGCGGTACATTTTACGCTTGTAATTGGCTTACTTATTTTTGGTGGTGTATTTGCCGTAAATTCATCACTGCACAGTTACTTAATAGTAAGTTTTGCTAAAAATGACGGGGTGTCGCTCGACGTTGGTTTTTATTATATGGCTAATGCAATAGGGCGCTTGCTTGGTACGGTGCTTTCTGGCTGGGTTTTTCAAGTGTATGGGCTTAGTGCATGTTTATGGGTGAGTGTGTGTTTATTAATTGCGGCCTCAATCACAACGGCACGCTTAGCTAAACTTTAAAAAACTCAACATATTGTATTAAATTCAGTTTCTTTAACGATATTCATAGCTTCGTTGGTTAGATCTACTAAACTATATCAGTAGTTTTAATTTAAGGGTGAGATGAATGCGGGAAATATCGCTAGCAAAAAAATTACTTTGGCTTACTGTCGGAAGTATATTTATCACTGTATTAGTGCTTTCGAGCATTTTGTGGTGGCAGTTATCTGCAAGTAATACCGAACTAGCAAGCAAGTCAGAAGATTACATTGTTGCTGAAGTTGAAGAAAAGTTGAATGCAAATGCAGCAATATATGGTGAAAAAATAGCGGGCTTTATTAACGAAGCTTACCGAGTGCCATACTCTTTAGCTGCGTTATTAGGTGATGCTGCTAAAAGCGAAAGCCTTAGTCGCGATACAGTAGTAAGTATTAATCGCTCTATTTTAGAACAAAATAGATTACTATCATCTATTTACTCTCAGTTTGAACCAAATGCGTTTGATGGACAAGATTCAAATTTTACAACCGGCTATAAGCACTCGGTTAATGGCGATGGTACGCTAGAAGTTTATATAACACGCGATCAGAATAACGTGATTGAGCAGCAAAAAGTAGCTAATGGCGCTGATAAATATATTACCTCACTTAATGAGTTCGGCATTCGTGAAGCGCATTGGTACTTGTGTGCAAAAGACACACTCAAGCCTTGTATTATGGAACCGTATTTATACGAAATCCCATCTGGCGATTCAGTAATGCTTACCTCATTAACAGTGCCTATTTTAAAATCGGGTCAGTTTATTGGTTTAGCGGGTGTTGATTTAACACTGCCGACCTTTCAGGCCATGACTGAGGAACTTTCTAAACAGCTTTATAATGGCCAAGCTAAAGTAACCGTGCTTAGCGATATTGGTTTAGTAGTGGGAAGTAGCCATTATAAATCTAAATTAGGGCGCCCATTCAAAGAAGCGGTTAGTTCTAACTTGTTTAAAGAGCTTGAAAAATTTAAGGGCCAAAAAGGCATATTTAAAACATCGTCTGAGTACTTAGTTAATTACCCTATAAATATAAAGCTAGCTAATAGACAGTGGTCTTTACTTATTGAAGTACCTAGTAACTTAGCTTTAGCGGGCCCTGATGCACTGTCACAAGATATGGCCGATACTGCAAACGATTTAGGCGCGATGATTTTAATTACAGGTGCTGTTATTGGCGTTATTGCATTTTTAATAATGAAATTTGTTATTGGTAGCGTGGTTGCGCCTCTTCAGCAAATTCAACAACGTGTAGATAACTTAGCAAGTTCTGAAGGCGATTTAACGCATACACTTCATGTTGAAACTCATGCAGAGCTCATTGCTTTAGCTGGTGGCTTTAATGCCTTTTTATCTAAGTTACGTATTTTAATTACAGAACTTAAAGATGTGTCTGATCAAACCAAGCAACAAGGTGAAATAGCGCAGCATATAGCTATTGATACTAAGCATAATGTTCAATCTCAATTTCAAGAAATTGAAAGTGTGGTAACGGCTATGAACGAAATGAGCGCAACAGCACTCGAAGTCGCCAGAGCATCAGAGCAATCAGCTCAACAAGCCGATGAAATAAACAGCTTGGTAGTAAGCAGTGAATCGAGCTTATCGTCAGCAATGACACAAGTTAAAACAATGTCTGAAGAAATTAAAGAAGCTAATCAAGCCGTTGAAAAAGTAGCTTCGCGCAGTAAAGACATTACGCAAATATTAGATGTAATTCGTACTATTTCAGAACAAACAAACTTACTTGCTCTTAATGCAGCTATTGAAGCTGCGCGAGCTGGTGAACATGGCCGAGGCTTTGCTGTTGTTGCTGATGAAGTACGTGCACTTGCTTCTAAAACGCGTTCATCAACAGATGACATAAGCCAGTTAATTGATAGCTTATTATCTGAAGTGGGTAATGCGTCTACCGTTATTGAAAAAGGCGTAGTACGTGCGCAAAATGCTGTTGATGAAACATCAGTAGCTTTTGATGCTCTGCACAGTGTTGTCGTTAAAGTTGATGAAATAACCAATCAAATTACACATATTGCAACCGCTGCTGAAGAACAAAGCTTAGTGACCGAAGAAATTAACCGTAATTTAACGCTTATATCTGATGCCGCCTCGCAACTTGCTGACTTATCTACACAAGCGGGGGATAGTAGCGAAGCGCTTAACAAACTTGTTGCGCAGCAAGACTCAGAGCTAAATAAATTAAAAACATAATACTTACTAAGTATTCAGATAAAATAAAAACGGCAGTAATTTAATTACTGCCGTTTTTTATTCAAATTATTGATTGGAAGGTGTTTATAGGCTTTTTATGATCTTGAACATTTGATTGATCATAGGCTGAGCAAGAGACTCTACACCTGGGCGGTTAAAGTAACCACGTAACCCAGTAAATTGAACTTCAAAAAAACGTGCATATTCTTGCGCTGATATATTATTACTCAACTCATTGTTTTCAATTGCTTGCTCAAAAAGAATCGAAAGATAGTTTTCAAACTTATCAGCTAAATCTAAACTTAGTTGATATAAATTGCTATCTTTATCGGCAAACTCGCAATTAGCTTTCACCAACATGCAAATAGCACTCGGTGTACTTTCTTTCTTTGTGACGACATCCTCAACAAAAGCACGTAAACCACCAAGAATGCTGTCTGATGTAGATAGGCATTCTTTAATCTGGCTTTCCATTTGCACTGTGTAGTCTTTTAACGATTCAATATAGAGGCCTTCTTTTGAACCAAAAGCAGAATAGATACTTCCTGGGCGCATGTTTACAACATCTTGTAAATCACGCGTCGAAGTTGCATGAAAACCCTTTTCCCAGAATAGCTGACTTGCAAGGCGGACAACTGTCTCGCGCTCAAACTTCACCTTATTAACCATGTTGTTTCTCAATTAATTTGAACATTTGCTCAATTTTAACTTGAACAATCGCTCAAAATCAAATATTATGTGTCTCGAAGTTACTTAAACCTAATTATTTATTGGAGCTAAACATGGCAGAATTTACTTTATACACAGCAGATAACGCACCTGAAGAATCAAAATCTCTAATGGCTGATTCAGTAGCTGCATTTGGTATGGTACCTAACTTACACGCAGTAATGGCTGAAGCACCAACATTACTTAAAGGTTACCAAGTACTGCATGAGCTGTTTCAAAAAACATCGTTCAATGCAGAAGAGCTTACAGTGGTATGGCAATCAATTAATGTTGAGCACGCGTGCCATTACTGTGTACCAGCACACAGCGCCATTGCTGCGTCAATGAAAGTTGACCAAGGTATTGTTGATGCACTTGTAAATAAAACACCACTTGAAAATCCTAAGCTAGAAACTCTTCGTGAAACTACACTAGCAATGACACGTGAACGTGGCGTGATCAGTGATGAGCAAATCGAAAAGTTCTTTGCAGCAGGTTACGGCAAGCAGCAACTACTTGAAATTATTGTTGGCTTATCTCAAAAAGTAATGAGCAACTACACTAATCATCTTGCAGATACACCTGTAGATGCACCATTTAAAAAATTCGTAAAATAATTTACGACTTTTAAAGAATGAAATAACAAAAAGGCAGCCTAGGCTGTCTTTTGTATTTATAAATCGCGGCTATTTAAATTTAACCACTTTTGTACTGCGTGTATAAGTACGGCTTTCAGGTTTAGTCCACTCACCCTTTTTAAGATAAGAGGTCGATACAATAAATTTATCGTCTTTCAAATCACTAGTCGATTTAACCTTTGTGATCCCATCTTTGCTGCCTGTTACATCTTCATAAGCGACAAACTGAGTAGGGCTTAATACCTTCATAATCCCTTTTGTATAAAATCCTGCGGTGGTAAAGTAGTAAAATACGAGTGACTGCTTTTTAGTATCGTAAAAAATCATCGACTCGCCACCATACTCACCTTCATTAATTGAGTGCATAGTGCGTATAGCCTTACCATTTAGCGCGCGTTCCCATTTACCCACATCTTGCACAGGTTTTGCACCTTCAGGTACTTTAAAGTCTGCTTGCCACGTTCCTAAGTAAGGTTTAAACACTTCTAGCTCTTTATCAAGGTTACTGGCAGTTTCATTAGCAAAGCTACTAAATGTGCACAAACATAATACTAAGAATAGAGATTTAAAATATGTCATAATTTGACTCTTGTTGTTAGGTTTTTATAAGCCCAGTATAGGTGATAATTAATTGATAAAGAAAATATTAATAACGTTCTCATTACTTTACTTAGCTGCCATTTGGCTGGCTTACCCACTGCAATACTTACCCGTTTATATACCAATATATGTACCTGGTTATATAAGTGTATTAAGTGCTATAACCTTTTTTATGTACGCGTGGGATAAGCGACAAGCTAAACGCTCTTCACATACAAAAGTAAACCGCACACCAGAGCGCACACTGCAGCTTCTTGCATTATTTGGAGGATGGCCAGGGGCATTACTTGCTCAACAATTACTTCGTCATAAATCGCAAAAGCGACGTTTTATTATTGTGTTGTGGTTATGTGTTTTAGTGAATATTGGTAGTTATTTCGCAGTAGGATATTTGTGGCTTTATGAAGGATTTAATACGCCTTAAGCCAGTTATTAAATTAACCAGGCTAAGGCATATAAACTAAAACGTACTTGGAGGCTTATTGAGCCGACTGGCTTGCTTCCATAGTATCGAGTTCAACAGTTAGTATTGTTTTTTTATCAACTGAAACCCATTTTCTGTAAGTAAGGTATCCTGCTTTGCTTACTTCAATATCGTATTTACCTTCTTTAAGCTCAATACCCGCTTTGTAAACAGGGTTGATATTCATAATACGAACGCGAGCATCAGCAGGGTTAGTAATAACAGTTAATGAAATTGGTGCAGCTACTTCGTTAATCTCTGCAATAGGTTCTAAAACTACTTGCTCAGTTTCTTGGGCTGGAGGAGGTGTAGAACAACCGCTTAATAACAATAAACCCAAAAGTGCGCTTAATTTTTTCATAGGTACTCCGTAAAATTATTTAAATAATAAATGTTAAATGTCACGAAATATCATGGAGGAGTATTAATAAGTTGGGGTACCTAACTCGTCTTCCTTGACTTTCGTTTGTTTAAAAAACAAATTGGCGTACAGTTTAATATGTATCCAGCTCAGGTTCAATTATTGTTATTAATTTATAAAGTTTTAAATAAATTTAACGCTATGCTTATGTTGCTCATTTAAAGTGATAAAGTGGCTTCATCGTTATTATCGCGCTCAAAGTTTAAGTTAAATTGACCCTGACGAGTGATAGTAAAAATAGCGCGCTGCCAATTTTCCACTTCATTTTTAATGGCGTGGTCAAATAACGTTTTAAACAGCGCTGTTATATTTTCAGATACAGCAATTGCATGCCGTGTTTTGTCATCTGTTTTAATAAAGTGAGCTTTGCACTCAAGTACATTGTTGTTTTCGCAATCTAAAATAAGCTGAGCTTCAAACCACGGCTCATCTATTTGTTGATAAAGGTACTAACCTAGGTGGTGCGGGATGTTTTTAATGTCGGGTTGCATCTGCTTTCCTTAGCGTGTTATTGATTAGTCTTCAAAACCAATTGTTATCCAAGTATCAACTGTTGCCCACAGATCTATGTTCATAGTTGGTAGTTCATCAGCCCACCAAATTAAGGATTCTTCAAGGCCTTTAATACGATTAAAACAGATGTAACCTCCAGCGCCATTAGTAAAAATGCTTTTGAACTTGTTTAAGTCTATATCCACATCGTGCTCTTCTAATACTTCCCAGTCATACTCATCCAATAATTCTTGCTCATCAATTGGTAAAAGCCCCATTGAGTTTGAGACTAGGTAATTAAAGCCATTAAAGTGTGTGTAAAAATCTTTTAAATCATTCGGAAGTTGAGAGAAGCACTCTGTTAATTCTATATTTTTTGGATTTTTAGATTGATAATATAGAATTTGATTTCCTGACAAAGAGCGAATACCAAAAACTAAATGATACTCTTCAAAGTAATATGCTAAATTAATAGTTTCAAGTTGCTCTGCTAGGTATTCATAGGTAAGCTCTAAATCGTTACGGAATTTGCTAAATAAATTAATAGTTCGTTCAATTTTCGAGTCGTTTTCTTTAAATATTTCAGCCCATACCTCAGGTATTACTGCCGTTATATCGGCGGATAAAATTTTAGTGTCAATAACTTCAGGTTTGTCAAAATATTCGCCTAAAAATTTTTTTAATTCATTGTCCATTAAAAATTACCTTAAATTTATTTTACTAAAGTTTTTATCTTACTTTGAATGTCTAATTCTAATTGCGTCTCAAGTTTCATCATTCTTTCTCTGAATTCTGGGGATACTTTGATACCTCCTTTTTTATACTCAGTCCACTGTGAAAAGCTTTTTGAACCTTTAGAAGTGTTAGCCGTTTTACTTAGACCGATGAAGTTAATGGGGTCGTTGAGTACTTGCTTTTGTTGTTCTAATGTTAGCCTTTCAAAGCCACCCATTCTAGTTATTTTGTCCATTGGAACAACGTGATCGGCTTCTAAGCGCCCTATGACAATTAGCCCTGGCAACGCTTCATCTGGATAAGGTGGCTTTTTGTTCTTATTTACTTGATTTCTGATCTCAGGAGATGGTGTAGACCTTCTTAGCTTGGCATATAATTCAGGAGCTACTCGCCTATCCTTTTTATTATTCCTAGCCCCTTCAAATCATTTCCTTTCGGCGCATCTAATTCATTCGCAATAGTCTTTTTAGGCTTACCCACAATACCGGTGCTTTTCGGCGGCTCGAATTCATCAAGGGCTTTGTTTACGCGATTGCCAATTTCACTGGCTGCGTTTTTAACGCCTTGGTCTATTTTGGGCGCTATTTCATCAAGCTGTTTAATGGTGGATTGCATGCCGTCTATGGCTAGTTGTGGCAGCAGTAGGTCGTATTGCCAACTAGTTGAAATATCTTGTAATGTACCTCTAAAGCTTTTAATAATTGCTTTGACTTCACTGGCTGCTTGTTTACCTAGGTCTTGCCAATTTATTTTGCGTAAATACTGAACGGGGTCGCCTTTGCCCAACTTGCGTAACACTGCAATTGCGGCTTCTATTGTGTCGCCGCTGTTTTTAATCACCACTTTACCAACACCTTTTACCGCGGAGCCGAGCACAGGCACTAAACCTATCGCGGTGAGCGTAAAGGCAATCCAGCCATCACTGTCGTTGGCTTTATCGTCATCAGTCAGCAGCATTACATTGGCTAAAATATCCCGCACGTCCATGACTTGGTCAATAACCGGTATCATCGAAATAATACTGCCTACCACAATCTGCGCAGTTGTAGGGTCTTTATTAAAGTCGCCTTGCAGTGCTCCCCATAACCAATCACCTGCTTGGCTAGCTATGTTGCTTGCTTCATCAAGTGTTGCTGTTTGCCCAGCTCTGCTCATTTGTATGGCAGAGGCGGGGGTTATTCTTTTATAAAGCGGGTTTGGTGTGGTGTTATCTTGAGGTTCATACTCGCGCGTATCTTCCCCATATTGAACAGTAAATTGCCCATTTGGTACATCGGTTAATTGCGCTATACCGTCTTCA
>NZ_JBBMQY010000033.1:0-26371 GCF_038900255.1 Pseudoalteromonas sp. AS84
AGTAGGACATTACCAGGCTTCAAATTGTAGAAAGCCCGATTCGAAAGAGTCGGGCTTTTTTACGTCTGCAGAAAAGTGTAAATAAAAGTTGTAGCCAAGAGTCCATGCCGTACTCAGTAGTGAAACGAAACCGCTCGAAGACGAGCCTCGCGGAAGGCCGCTCCGACACAAAGATAGTGTAGCATTTGCTAGGTGACTTTTTACTGCTGTGGGCACTACGACATTCTACTGCGTAGCGCACCGACTTCAAATTGTAGAAAGCCCGATTCTGACGATTCGGGCTTTTTTACGTCTGTAGAAAAGTAAAATACGCACAATTAATAGACACTGATATCAACACCCATCGCGTAGGCCGGGCGAGCGAAGCGACTCCCGACACTAAAATCATACGATCGTAATTTCACTCTGACTATCTAGCCCTGTAGATGTTTCCATAAATGCAGCTGCTTCAAATTGAATAAAACCTTGCCCTAACTATTCAGTACCCTTATTAGACGTTTCTATAAGGATATAGCTTCACCTAAATATATTATTAAACAATGAATAACGAGTATTACCTGGTGCTAAGCTCATCAATGTTATTTACCGCATTACATCTCTAAATAACTGGCGTTATAGCGCGTGCAGAATAAATACACATACCTGATAATTATACTAATCGGCAATAATGCCTAATCAATTTGGTGGATTGAACTTGACGCTAATTGCGTTAATAATTTCTGATATGCGATTGCATGAAGACTGAAGGTTGAGCGATTTAGAAGTAATTGACGAGAACAACGAAATAAAGAATTTTTTTCCTCAAATAGATCATTTAACTAGGTAGATTGGCGTAAAGTTTATTTATATTCTATTGGTTCTAACTAACCATCTATATAGTCCAATAAAAAATAATGCAGCAGATCCTAAGCCACTCAACACCCAAATTACTTTTAAAATGTTACCGCCAATGCTGCCGTCATGTAGAGGGTGTAACCAGTTTTTAATTTTACTAGCCGTGCTTTGCTTATCTATATTAAACAGGCTCTCTAGTTCCCCTGTAGACGCATTAACTTCGATATAGCTATGCGGGAAGCGATAAGAAGGGTCATTGTCAGTTTGAAACCTGAATCTGTAAATCGCATTTAAGTTTGAAGGAGTTTCAATCCAAGCTAAACGCGCACTTGGTAATGCTTTTTGAGCTATTAAGATCGCTTTTGATAAAGGAATATTGGATTGTTTGTTAGCTTGCATTTGTGTTTTTGAGGGAGAGTTTATATTGCTAACTAGAGCGATTAATACAGGGTCCGTTTGTTTTGGAATAGCGAGCATAACGCCTGTAGCAGTTAAAACTAATAATGGTATGCACAAAGCCAAACCAATAAGTTTATGCCAGTCATAAAGTAGACCTATTTTAGAACTGCGACGTTTAAATTTTAACGATTTTATCCATTGCCCAGGTTTTGGAAACCAAGCAAAGAATCCAGAGATAATAAGAAGTAATGTGGCTATGCCTATATAACCAACAACTAGAGTGCCTGTTGCTCCTGTTAGTAATGAAAAATGTAAGTTGTATATCCACGTTACTAGGTATTCCCCCCAGTAGTCTTTGCGTATTACTTCATCGTTATCACTAGATAGCCAAACCATTAAAGGCGCAAAGCCATGCTCTTTTGTTTCTATAGGGTTATAGTAACGTGCGGGTACAATTGAATTCACACCTGTATTTTCTAATCGCCATGGTCCGAGCTTTGTAGGGAAATTTTTCCTTAACTTACTGTATGCTTTATCCCAATCAGGTATTTTTGTATTAGTAGTAGTGTCATTAATTGGATTTAACAGTGAGTCTATTTGTGGGTAATAAACTAACACGGAGCCAGAAAGGCTAATAATAGTGAGTAATACGCCTACCGAGAGGCCTAAGTACAAATGTAATCGTCTTGAGGTTTTTCGCCATGAAAGCTTTGGTGTCATCAATTAAGTAGCCGTAATGGGTAATGCAGATTTATTGGGCATTAAGAAGTGTTTGATTATGTAGTATATTATATGGTTTTTGATATGATTCGTGCGGCATTTTGTCGCACTTATTAAATTAATTATTTAAGAAGTAAAAACGCCAGCTCTAGGCTGGCGTTAAAATACAATCTTAAAGTTTACTTAAGCTTTAGGTCCTGCATTTTTTATATCGTCTGATACGTCGTACTTAGCAAAGTTTTCAGTGAAGTCAGCGGCTAGTTTTGCTGCATATTCATTGTACTTAACTTTGTCTTCCCAAGTATTGATTGGGTTAAGTAAGTTAGTATCTACACCAGGAACGGCTACCGGTACATCTAGGTTTAAAACATCAATGTGCTGAGTTTCAACACCCGCTAATTTACCTGATACGATTGCATCAATTACTGCACGAGTAGTTGGAATATCAAAACGTTTACCTGTGCCGTAAGGGCCGCCAGTCCAACCTGTATTCACAAGGTACACTTTAGCGCCAAACTCGCGTACACGCTTCATAAGAAGCTCAGCGTAAACACCAGCAGGGCGTGGGAAGAATGGTGCGCCAAAACATGTCGAAAATGTTGATTCAATATCGCTAGTAGAGCCAATTTCAGTAGAGCCAACTTTTGCTGTGTATCCACTTAAAAAGTGAAAAGCAGCAGCTTCTTCGCTAAGTATAGAAACTGGTGGTAATACACCGCTTACATCACAAGTTAAAAATACAACAGCTTTTGGTTCGCCTGCGCGGTTTTCTATTTTACGTTTTTCAACGTGTTCAAGTGGATATGCTGCACGGCTATTTTGAGTAAGGCTAGTATCGTTAAAATCTGGAATGCCTTTTTCATCTAACACTACATTTTCTAAAATAGTGCCAAAGCGAATAGCATTCCAAATTACAGGCTCATTCTTTTGTGACAGGTCGATACACTTAGCATAACAACCGCCTTCAATATTAAACACGCTGCCAGGTGCCCAACCGTGTTCGTCATCACCAATTAAAAAGCGAGTTGGATCTGCTGAAAGCGTTGTTTTACCTGTACCAGATAAACCGAAGAACAATGCTGTATCGCCTGCTTCACCAACGTTAGCAGAGCAGTGCATTGGTAATACACCTTTTGCTGGTAGTAGGAAGTTTTGCACAGAAAACATCGATTTCTTCATTTCACCGGCGTAACGCATACCAGCTAGTAATACTTTACGCTGTGCAAAGTTAATAATGACGGTGCCATCGCTATTTGTGCCATCACGTTCTGGCTCACATACAAACGAAGGAACGTTCATTACTTGCCATTGCGGTAAGTTTGAAGCGTTATAGTTTTGCGGTTCGATAAACATGTTTTTGGCAAAAATATGGTGCCACGCTGTTTCTGTAGTTACGACTACAGGTAGATAATGCTCAGGGTCTGCGCCAACTTCTAGGTGAGAGGTGAAGTGGTCATTACTTTGAACATGTGCTTCTACGCGAGCCCATAAAGCGTCAAATTTGTCTGCATCAAATGGGCGGTTAACATTGCCCCATTGAATGTCATCTTGAGTTGTAGCTTCTTGTACAATAAAACGATCTTTTGGTGAACGACCAGTTCGTTTTCCTGTAATTGCAACAAAAGCACCATTTGCGGCTAAAGTACCTTCGCCACGGCGGATCGCATGCTCGACAAGTTCAGCTGCGGTTAAATCGACAAAACGTGTAGCGCCTGTAGTCATGTTTATACCTAACTATGTGTGAGAGTTTGAACGGATAGCTCTGGGGTTATCAGTGCCCTTAAACTGAAATTATAGTAACAGAAGGTTTTAAGATATTCGAGCCCGTAAAGCCTCTAAAAACACATATATTTAAGAAAAAACATGAATAATTTCAATGATACCGGTGTCATGAAATTAGCAGAAAAGATGACACCGGTATCATCTTTTTATAATATAAAACCGCATATTATGCGGCTTTAATTACTATATATAGATGAAACTGAATATTTAGTTGAAAATGCTTTTTATATCTTGTTCGTTAAAAACATACTCTTTTAAACAGTAATGACAGTTAATATTAACAGACCCTTTTTCGGTTACGTCTTTAAGTAGTTCTTCTTGTCCAATATTAACAAGTGCAGTAATTGTTTTATCACGACTACAACCGCATTTGAATTTAATCGCTTGAGGCTCAAATACACGAGGGTTATCTTCGTGGTAAAGACGTGTAAGGACTGTATTTGCATCAAGATGTAACAACTCTTCATCTTTAATGGTGTTACTTAATGCTTCTAAGTGCGCAAAGTCTTCAATTGATTTTTGTTTATCAACTGGGAGTACTTGTAAAAATAGACCACATGCTTTTGCGCTACCTTCAGTTGTGTCGGTTGCAAACCAAAGACGTGTCTTTAATTGCTCTGATTGCTCAAAGTAACTTTCTATACATTCACTCAGAGTATCGTGCTCTAAGGGCACTATACCTTGGTAACGTTCACCCTTACTTGGTGTAATAGTGATCACCATATAGCCTTGGCCAATAAGCTCTTTTACAGTTGTACCCGTAATTTCGCTTTGCAGGCGTGCAATACCACGCATGTTTTGTTTGTCATCACCATTTATAACAGCATATTTGACAGGGCCATCACCTTGAAGCTGTACTGCAATTTCACCTTCAAACTTTAAAGTTGCGGTTAGTAAACAGGTTGCAACAAGTAGCTCACCTAGTAATGCTTTAACAGGGTCAGGGTAATTGTGGTCGGCAATCATTTCATTATAAGCATTCTCGATTTGTACGAGTTCGCCACGAACATCTAGTTCGTTGAATAAATAACGGTGAAGTAAATCTTGTTGCATGAGTGGCTATACCTAACTTGATTTCATTTTTAAAAGTTCGCGTCTTTGCTTTTTATCTGGTTTTTTATCCGGATGAGGAGCAAAAAAACTGTTATTTTTGCGTGCGATGCTGTTTTCTTCGCGTTTAGCAATACTTGCATCAGATTCTTGATACATGGTCTGTGCAATGGGGGCGCTTTGACGTTTTTCAAGCACTGTGAGTATAGTTATCAGTTTTTCATCTACACCCTGAGCAAGTTTTACTTTTGCACCAACATCTACTATTTTGCTCGCTTTTGTACGTTGGCCATTATAATGTACTTTGCCGCCTTGCACCATTTCACGTGCAACAGCACGAGTTTTATAAAATCGTGCAGCCCATAACCATTTATCTAATCGAACTTTTAACTCATCTGCATGGTCTGAGTTGGTATTAGCATTACTTTTTTTACTCATAAGGCATTTCCCCACGTTTTTATAGCTTAAAATTTATCATGAAATCATCGTAGGATGAAGGTATTACAACAGCCGTTTACTTTTTGTACTACTATGTAAAGTTAATTTAATCTGTTTACAAAGTTTAATATTAGTGTGCTTGTTGAAAGAAAAATGAAAGGGTACTATGGGTACGCGCTAACGCAGTAAATTAAAATAAGAACACTATTTATGGAACAGCAAATCCAACAACTAAAACAATTTTTAACGCGGTTACCGCATGCTAAATTAAGTGCGTTAGTGACACTGTTAGTTGTTGTTTATCTTGCATTTTTATTATCAAAGCTTGTCTGGCTTTTATGGCCGAAACCACCAGTAACTCTACTTACTCCTACTCATTATGCTAATCAGCCATCTGGTGCGAGTAATAACTCAGCGCAGCATATTATTGAGCAATTTTTATTTGGTAAAAAAACTGTAACAAACAACAATAATACTGCAAAACAATCGCAGGTTATAAATAATGCGCCAGAAACACGCCTAAGTATTAATTTAACCGGTATTGTAGCTGTTAATAATGATGACCAAGCAGGCATAGCAATTATTGAATCACAAGGTAAGCAAGTAAGCTACCTTGTTGAAGAAGTTGTACTTGGCACGCGCGCTGAAGTAGCGCAGATACTGCCTGATCGTGTTATTTTAGGTATTAATGGAGGTTTTGAAACATTAATGCTTGATGGGCTCGATTTTAGTAAAAAAGTATCTATGCCTGTACTCGCTGCGCGTGACGATGCCGAAATGGGTCCGCAAAAATTAGAGCCAAGTGAATTACAAATAGACGCCACTGCAGACCCAGACGTTAAAGAAGCAATTATAGAAACACGTGAAGAGTTACTCGAAGAACCGGGCAAGTTATTTGACTATATACGTGTTTCACAGGCTATGAATGATGGTGAACTAATTGGATATCGCTTAAGTCCAGGTAAAGAACCTGAACTGTTTAAGCAAATGGGATTAAAAAATAACGATTTGGCTATTTCTATAAATGGCTATCAATTAACAGATTTAAAACAGGCTATGTCAGCTATTAACGAGCTGCGTAATAGTACAGATGCCAATATCACTATAGAACGTGATGGTGAACAAATTGATGTGCAATTTAGTCTGCAATAATTTAGCTTTGGAGTTTTAATATAATGGTTCAGGTGCTACACCTCAAAAAAATTAAAAAAGGGTTAGCTAAGTACGCGGCACTTTTTTTGGCGGCAAGTATTTCTTTGTCTGTTTCTGCTGTTGAATATGCTGCTAACTTTAAAGGCACTGATATCAACGAGTTTATTAATATTGTTGGTAAAAATCTCAATAAAACAGTAATTATTGACCCTAACGTGCGCGGCAAAGTAAATGTTCGCAGTTATGAGTTAATGGACGAAGCGCTTTATTACCAGTTCTTCTTAAATGTATTGGAAGTTTATGGCTACTCAGCTGTTGAAATGGACAATGGCATTCTTAAGGTAGAAAAAAGTTCAGACGCCAAAAAATCAAATGTGCCACTTATTACCGAAGGTAACGAAGCTAGCGGCGATATGATGATTACACGTGTTGTACGTGTCAAAAATGTAAGCGTACAAGAACTAGGCCCTTTAGTTCGTCAATTTAGCGATCAAAAAGATGGCGGCCATGTTGCTAACTTTAATGCGGCTAACGTAATGATGCTAACGGGTCATGCTGCATCAGTTAATCGCTTAGTTGAAATTATTCGCTCTGTTGATCAGGCGGGTGACAAGCGTGTAGACATCGTTAAGCTTAAATATGCAACAGCAGATGATGTTGTCTCTGTAGTAGACAATATTTACAAAGACAGTGGCAAAGGCAGCGTACCTGAATTTTTAATTCCAAAAGTAGTCGCTGATGGCCGAACTAATAGCGTTATAGTAAGTGGTGAAGGCCAAGCACGTACACGTGCTATAGAGCTTATTAAGCGCTTAGATGGCGAATTAGAAAGCCAAGGTAATACCAAGGTGTTTTACCTAAATTATGCTAAAGCTGAAGATTTAGTAAAAGTACTGCAAGGCGTAAGTAAGTCACTTGTTGAAGATGCACAAGGCGGTACCACTAAGACTCGTAGCAGAAGTAACAACGAAAGCAGTATAGAAGCTCACCCAGATTCAAACTCACTTATTATTACTGCGCAGCCAGATACAATGCGCTCGCTCGAGTCGGTCATTGAACGTCTTGATATTCGCCGAGCACAAGTATTGGTTGAAGCCATTATTATTGAAGTAATGGAGGGTGACGGGGTTAACTTAGGCCTGCAGTGGATTTCTGAGCAGGGCGGTATGTTGCAGTTTAATAATGGTACTACGGTTCCCGTAGGTTCATTAGCTGTTGCCGCTGAGCAAGCACAAGATACAACCGTAACTAAAACTATTATTGGTACTGAATCAGGGCTTGCAACAAGTTATGATGAAACGACAGAAGGTGATTACGATGCACTTGCTTCATTGCTAGGTGGTATCAATGGTTTAGCACTGGGTGTTGTTAAAAATGACTGGGGTGCAATCATTCAGGCTGTTGCCACTGATACAAATTCAAATATTTTGGCTACACCGTCTATTACTACAATGGATAACGAAGAAGCATCTATTTTAGTGGGTCAAGAAGTACCTATAATTACAGGCTCACAAACGGGTAGTAACAATGCTAACCCATTCCAAACGGTTGAGCGTCAAGAAGTCGGTATTAAACTGATAGTTACGCCACAGATTAACGATGGCTCTGCAGTACAGCTCACAATTGAACAAGAGGTTTCAAGTGTAAGTGGTGCAACTGCTGTTGATATTTCAGTTAATAAACGTGCAATCAAAACAACGGTTATGGCCGATGATGGCGGTATGGTTGTACTGGGTGGCTTAATTGACGAAGACGTACAAGAAAGTGTTTCTAAGGTGCCGTTATTAGGCGATATTCCTATTTTAGGTCATTTGTTTAGATCAACAAACACAACACGCCGTAAGCGTAATCTTATTGTGTTTATTCGACCAACCATTATTCGTGATGGTGTGAGCATGAATAAGTTAAGCTTTAATAAATATAACTTTATTCGTGGTGAGCAGTTTAAACAAAAAGAAGACGGTATTGAGTTAATGCCAATGACTGATACGCCTATTTTACCTGAGTGGAATGACGAATTAGTACTTCCACCTACGTATGAAGAGTCTCTACGTAAACAAAATGCACAAGAGCGTAAAGATGACTAATGCGATTCAAGAGATAAACCAAGATGTGGTTCATCCTCAAACGCATAATCAGGATGAGCTATTAACGAGTGATGTATTAGTTGAGTTACCAGCAAAGCGTTTGCCGTTTTCGTATGCAAAACGTGCAGGTGTGTTACTTGGCAAAAATAAAGATCACCGTATAGTTTACTACCGTGGTGAGCTAGATGTGGAAGTACTATTAGAAGTACGTCGTATCGCAGGCCATGGTTTTACACTTGAGCAATTGGCTGATGATAAGTTTGAGCTATTGCTTGAAGCGTCATACCAACGTGATAGCTCTGAAACGCAACAAATGATGGAAGATATTGGCAACGAGGTTGATTTATTTTCACTTGCTGATGAGCTCCCACAAACTGAAGATTTACTTGCTGGTGACGATGACGCGCCAATCATCAAGCTTATTAATGCCATGCTTAGTGAAGCGATTAAAGAAGGGGCTTCTGATATTCATATCGAAACCTTCGAGCAAGAGCTTGTTATTCGCTTTAGGGTAGATGGCGTACTTAAAGAAGTCCTTAAGCCTAATCGGAAACTTGCGTCGTTACTTGTATCTCGTATTAAAGTAATGGCTAAGCTTGATATAGCCGAAAAACGTATCCCACAAGATGGCCGTATTAGTTTACGTATTGCCGGACGTGCAGTTGATGTGCGTGTATCAACAATGCCATCGAGCTTTGGTGAGCGTGTGGTGCTGCGTTTACTTGATAAAAATAACGCGCGTTTAAACCTTGAAGACTTAGGTATGACTGCAGAAAATCGTGCATTGTTTTCAGATTTAATTAGTAAACCTCACGGAATTATTCTAGTAACAGGACCAACAGGTTCTGGTAAAAGTACCACCCTATATGCTGGTATGAGTCAAATTAACTCACGCGATCGTAACATTCTTACTGTTGAAGATCCGATAGAGTACGAAATTCCAGGCATAGGCCAAACTCAAGTTAATGCAAAAGTTGATATGACATTTGCTCGTGGTTTACGTGCAATATTACGTCAAGATCCTGATGTAGTAATGGTGGGTGAAATACGCGACCTTGAAACTGCGCAAATTGGTGTTCAAGCGTCACTTACCGGTCACCTTGTTATGTCTACTCTGCATACTAATACTGCATCGGGTGCAATTACACGTATGGAAGATATGGGTGTTGAACCATTCTTACTTTCATCGTCGTTACTCGGTGTGTTATCACAGCGTTTAGTACGTACGTTATGTAATACCTGTAAAGAAGGTCACACGGCTGATGAGCATGAATGCCAGTTGTTAGGTACTCCTTTTGAAAGCCAACCTACAATCTACCGAGCGGTGGGGTGTGAAGAGTGTAACTTTAATGGTTACCGTGGTCGTACCGGTATTCACGAGTTACTTGTAGTTGATGAAACAATACGTGAAATGATTCACAACGGTAAAGGCGAGCAAAGCGTAGAAAAATACATTCGTAAGCGCAGCCCAAGTATTCGCCAAGATGGGTGTAGCCGTGTACTTGCAGGTAAAACAACACTTGAAGAAGTATTGCGTGTTACCCGTGAGGAAGGCTAACTATGGCAGCGTTTGAATACCGTGCCTTAGATGGCCGAGGTAAAGAAAAAAAAGGCATTTTAGAGGCCGATACAGCTAAACAAATTCGCCAAACTTTGCGTGACCAAAAATTAACGCCGCTTGAAGTTATCCCTGCGGCGCAAAGTGACAAACAAGTCAAAGGTGAAAAAGCCCCTTTATTCGGTGGCTTTTTTAAACCAACAATTTCAACCTCAGACTTAGCGCTTATAACCCGCCAATTAGCAACATTGATACAATCGGCACTCCCTGTTGAAGGCGCAGTTATGGCTGTTGCTGAACAATGTGAAAAGCCGCGTTTAAAGCGTATGCTTATGTCGGTACGTTCAAAAGTAGTTGAAGGTTACACCCTTGCCGATGGTCTTAGTGAGTTTCCTCATGTTTTTGACGACTTATATCGTGCAATGGTAGCCGCAGGCGAAAAGTCGGGCCACCTTGATCAAGTACTTAATCGTTTAGCCGACTATACTGAGCAGCGCCAACATATGCGTAGCCAAATAACTCAGGCTATGGTTTACCCTATTATTTTAGTGGTATTTGCAATTGGTATTGTGTCGGTATTACTGGGTACGGTGGTACCAAAAATATTAAAAACGTTTGAAAAAACGAAACAAGTACTCCCTTGGACAACCGAATGGGTTATGGCGGGTAGCCATTTTGTGCAAAATTACTGGTTTATTAGTTTAATAGCCATCACAGCAATCGCTATTGGTATTAAGCATGCACTTAAACAGCCAAAAATACGTTTTTGGTGGGATGACCGAGTGCTACATATGCCAGGCATAGGTAAAGTGGCTCGTGGTATTAACACCGCACGTTTTGCGCGTACTTTAAGTATTTTATCATCAAGTTCAGTGCCACTGCTTGAGGGAATGCGTATATCGGGTGGCGTACTCATTAACGAAAAGATTAAAAAAGCGGTTGCTGATGCATCCGATAGAGTGAGTGAGGGTGCAAGCTTAAGAGCTGCACTTCAGCAAACTAAGTTGTTTCCACCAATGATGCTGCATATGATAGCAAGTGGTGAAAAATCAGGTGAACTAGAGCAAATGTTAGAGCGTGCTGCAAATAACCAAGATCGCGAATTTGAGAGCATGGTTAATGTATCGCTTAAACTACTAGAGCCTGCGATGATCGCCTCAATGGCGGTTATTGTATTATTTATAGTAATGGCAATATTACAGCCAATAATGGCTATGAATAAAGCTGTTGGACTTTAAGTTAAAATAATTTTTAAATATATTAATGGTTTTACCTAAACCATTTTTACTTAGTGTTTTTAGAATAATGAGGTAATTACGTGAATAAACAATCAGGTTTTTCTTTACTAGAAGTAATGGTGGTACTGGTTATCATCGGAATGATTATGTCAATTGTTGCACCTAACATTATGGGCCAGCAAGAAGAGGCCGCTATCGATAAAGCGCATCTAGATATTCAGCAATTAGAAGATGCAATGAGCTTATACAAGCTTAAAAATAAGAGCTACCCAAGCACAGAGCAAGGTCTTGAAGCGCTAGTAACTCAAACAAGTATTGAACCGGTTCCAAAGCGTTTCCCTGACGGTGGTTTTATTAATGAACTACCAGAGGATCCATGGGGCAATCTATATCAACTAATCAGCCCAGGTGAAATTGGCAAGTTTGATATTTTTTCTATGGGCCCAGATGGTGAAGTAGGTACTGATGACGATATCGGTAACTGGGACGAAGAAAAACAATAATGCTTAAGTACATCGTTTTGTATGAACATGTTATTGCTAGAGGCTTGCTATGAAAGCAAGCCTTAAGCAGTGTCATACAAAAAGCAGCGGCTTTAGTTTAATTGAAATTTTAGTGGTACTAGTGATCATCGCTTTTGCCACCAAAATGGTGGTATACAGCTTAGAAGGCGGTGCGGAGGAAGAATTAGATACTCAAGCACTCAGGCTGCATACCACCATTAATATGGCATCTGAATTTGCTATTTTAAACCAAGTTGAATTGGGATTGTTAGTTGAAGACAACACGCTAGAGTATTTAGTTTTCGATGGTGAAAAGTGGATTACCTTTGACCGTGAAGATCTTTTTAAACCAATCGAGTTAGATGAAAGATTAAAGCTTACTCTTAATTTAGAAGATTTAGCGTGGGCGCAAGATAATCTCTTAGAGCAATCTAACTGGCGCGAGCTTATGAGTGGTGGCGATGAAGACAGTTTACTTGAGCTCAAAAAGCTGAAAATCCCACAAGTACTTATTTTGTCATCAGGTGAAGTAAGTGCGTTTCAGCTTATATTAGAGTTAAAAGATCAAAGTGAGCCTGTGTATTACATTGAAGGTGAATTTACAGCACCTATTAACTTTCGCCGAGAGCCAGAATAATGAAGCATACTAAAGGGTTTACCTTATTAGAAGTGCTTGTAGCATTAAGTATTTGCGCCATGGCTGGCATAGCGGCAATGCAAGCAACAAGCGAGCATATACATCACTTAACCACTATTGAAGAACAAACCTACGCATCGTGGGTCGCCGAAAACGTTATTATTGAACAACGTACTAAAGGTGAGCAATGGCAAGGTAAAAATAACCTTAAAGGCAGCGAAGTAATGGGCGGCGTTGAATGGTTTTGGCAACAAGAAGTAACCGCTACCGCTGATAAGAGCTTTGTTAAGCTAACAATCAATGTTTTTACGGATGAAAAGTATGAGCATTCGGCATATGAGTTATCAACGTATCTCAATAAAGGCAAAAAGTAAGTGAAGCAGCGCGGGTTTACATTACTCGAAGTTATGGTTGCACTGGGTATTTTAGCTTTTGTTATTATTGCTACTCATCAAATACTCGAGACGACAACAAGAGCAAAAGATGCCTCAGATGAAAAAATTACTGAGCTAAATGGATTGCAAACAACATTTAGGTTGATGGATCAAGATTTTAGCCAAATGACCAAACGCGCAGTTCGCAATGAGTCGGGCGATGTTCAAGAGCAATACTTATTGGCTGGTCGTTATGTTTTAGAAAGCCAGTACGATGGCATTGCGTTTGTACGAGATGGTTGGATAAATCCAATAAATTTATTACCACGTTCTGAGCTACAAGCCGTCGGTTATAGAGTGATAGACGATAACCTTGAGCGTGTTTATCGGGTTTATGTTGATCAGCTTGATAATATGGAGCCGCGGGTTCAACGTGTACTGGAAAATATTGAAGAGCTTAAGTTTGAGTTTTTGGATGATAAAAACGAATGGCAAGAACAATGGGAAATTAAAGCTCTCCCTAAAGCGGTTGCTGTTACGTTGCAACAAATAAAAGCAGAGCCGATTCGTCGAGTATTTTTAGTACCAGGGCAGGGCAAGGTTGTTGCTCCACCAAGCACAACACAAGATACGAGCGTGGATAATGGTTAAGCAGAAATCATCGCGCGGCGCAGCACTTGTTATTGTTTTGTTTATTGTGGCATTAGCGGCTATTTTAGCAGTAGAAATGAGTGCTAATTTAATGGTGCAAGTGCAAAAAAGTACTAATTTGCAAGGTCATCAGCAAGCTAAATGGTACGCCTACGGTGCAGAAGAGCTTGCTATTAAAGGGCTAATACAAAGTAAAAAAGATGATGCCGATAAAACAACACTTGATCAAGTTTGGGCAACTCAAGGTGATGCTTCATACCCTGTTGATAACGGCACGTTAAGTGGCAAAATTACTGATTTACAAGCATGTTTAAATTTAAATGCTTTAGCTATAGCGCCAGATACAAACAGCGCGAGTAAAACAAACCCTGCGCATAAAGCACTATTTGCATTACTTGAAAATATTGAAGATTTACCTGCTGATGAATCAGAAGAGACAATGGCAGATAGCGTATTCGATTGGCTTGACGAGGACAGCATAACGTATCGCTCAGGCGCAGAGGAAGACGAGTATTTATCACGAGATTTTCCGTATATGACAGCCAATAGTTTATTTGCATCAACATCGGAGCTGCGCTTAGTTAAGGGCTTTAATCCATTAGTGATGGAAAAAGTATTGCCGTATGTATGTGTAATACCCGGCAGTACGCTTTTATCTATTAACGTAAATACATTAATTCCAGAGCAAGCTCTTATACTAAGTGCCTTAATAGAAAGCTTGAGCTTATCTGGCGCAGAGGCTGTGATAGGTGCAAGACCGCAAACTGGCTTTGACACCATTGATGAATTTTTTGAACAGGTGAAGCAGCAAGGCGGTACTAATACCGACTCAGTAAAAAGTTTATTTAGTATTAAAAGCGAATATTTTAAATTACAAACGCAGGCAAATTTTGTCGACCTGCGTTTTTCGATGACCACATTACTGCACGCTAAAGACGGTGACGTAACGATACTGGCGCGAAAATTTGGAGGCGTACAGTGACAGAAATACTGTTGATCCGCACGGGTCAAAACGAGCAAGAATTACTTAACTGGTTAATTTACTCACCACAAGAACAAGAAATAATAGCTAGTGGCGAGTTACCAAATGCAGAGCATTTAAGTGAGCTAAGTGAAAGAGCGCTTACCCGAGAAGTTGTCGTGTTATTACCAAGTGACCAAGTGCAATTAAAAACAGTCGCTTTGCCAACAAAATGGAATCGCAAGCTTGAACAAGCACTGCCATATATGCTCGAAGAAGATATAGCATGTGACGTAGATGAACTGTTTATAGCTGTAGCGCAGCCGACAATACTTGGTGAACAACATGCAATACGAGTAGCAATGACTGACCGTGAATGGTTTGAACAATGGCTCACATTATTTGCTGAGCATAATTTATCAGTATACAGAATATTACCCGATGCCTTGTTGTTACCGCTTGCAGATGATGGCGCAGTCACCGCTATAGAGCTAAATAACCAATGGTTATTTAAGCAAGGGCAATGGCATATTGGTGCGGTTGAATCTAGTTGGTTAAATGGCTACTTAACAGCCATGGGTAATCCTGATATTAAACATTTCAGCCCAGCTAGTCAGTTTCCAGAAAGCGTTAACTTACAAGCGCAAACGAGTGAGTATGACTTACCTCTAGCATTATTTGCAAAGCAGTTAGATAGCGTTAAGTTTAACTTACGCCAAGGTATGTATCAGCTTAAAAAACAAAGTTCTTTATGGTGGGGTTACTGGAAAGGCGCAGCAATTATAGCAAGTGTTGCATTGGTCTCTACAATTACAATAAAAGCGATTGAGCTGCATCAACTTAATACACAACTAGAAGTCGCTAAGGCTCAAGTAGTCGACAGATACCAAAAAGCATTTCCGGGAACTAAAGTTCGCCCTAATCTAATTAAAAGCCAAATTAAAGGCGCTTTAGATAAAGTGCAAGGCTCAAGTGAGTCGGGCTTTTTAGACTTAACGACTAATTTAGTTGACGTATTTTCTCAAGTCAGTGAATTTACTCCTGAAACACTTCGTTATGACAAACGTCGCAATGAGCTGCGTATTCGTGCACGCGCGAAAGACTTCCAAACCTTTGGTAAAGTAAAAATCATACTTGAAAAACAAGGTTTAACGGTTGAGCAAGGGTCTTTAAATAACGACGGTGATTATGTCGTTGGCGAAATTAAACTGCGAGGTGCAGTATGAAAAAGCAGTTAATGCAACAATGGCGCTCGCTCAAAGAGCAAGAACAACAATTGGTAATGGTCGCTGGTGGCGTGTTTATTATTTTTGTTTTAGTAATGGGAATATTTAGACCATTAAACAATGCGATAGAAAAGGCACAGCAATCTCAAATTAAACAACAAGAGCTATTAGCTTGGGTTGATGAAAGTATTGTTAAGCTAAAGGCTGCGGGTAACACCAGTGTTGCTAGCAATGCAAACTTAAGCCAAATTGTTAATTCTACACGTGGACGCCATCAAATAAGTATTAGTAAAATGCAGCCAAGTAGTGATTCACTACGTTTGACGTTAGATTCTGTAGAATTTAATCAGTTAATAGAGTGGTTAGATGAACTAGTGAATCAACATGGCTTAAAAATCGAAAACTTAGATTTAAGCCGCGATGATAAATCAGGCTATGTGCGTGTAAGCCGTTTGGTATTAGAGAATTAATTAATGAAAAAAATAATAACGTTATCGGCTGTCTTTTTAATTAGTTTTATTGTGTTTTGTATTATTAAATTACCAGCAAGTATTGCGCTAGATGTCGCAAAACCGTATTTTCCAAAGCAATTAGAAGTCGGGCAAACTGTAGGTACTATTTGGCAAGGTCAAATGATGCAAGTTCGCTTTGATGGTGAGCAGTTAAATAATGTGCGCTGGGACATTGCTGGCTGGAAGTTATTTACAGGTAAGCTTAATGCGAACGTGAAATTTGGTAATGCACGGGAGCGAAGTGATATTTCGGGTTACGCAGATGTAAGCTACGGGCTTTTTAATAAAGAAGTTAAAGTGACTGACGGCCTAGTACGCTCAACGGTAGAGCGTGCAATGCAACGCGTGCAACTTCCTCTGCCTGTAACAGCGAAAGGGCGTGTAATTTTAGAACTTGATGAATACAGCTCAGGTGCCCCTTATTGTGATTCACTAAAAGGCGAAATAGCGAGTCCTAATATTGACGTACAAGGCTTAAATGGATGGTTTAATATTGGTCCTCTGGCTGGTAAATTAAGTTGTAAGTCGGGCGACGTTGCTATATTAATTGACCCAGATAATACGCTTGGCCTTGAGGCAGATGCTACACTTAAAGCTAATTTCGACTTTAGTGTGGCAGGCTATGTAAAACCAGATGCTAGCTTACCTAAAGATGTACATGATGCGGTTAAGTTTTTAGGCCGACCAGATAGCCAAGGTCGTTATCCGCTCAACTTTTAATATTTCAATATAAAGAGTTTTAATGCAAATACCCCAATTTACTGAGCTGCAAGCAAAGCAGCTCAGCACATTTTTAAATACGCAATCTAAAGCAATGAACCTTGAGCAAAGCCAAGGCTATTTATTTGGCGTTATTTGCTCGCCCACCCCATTAGATGTGCATGAGTGGCTTGAGCAGATATTACCAAATACAGCCAATGATTTAGATGAAGAAATGCTTTTTTTGTTTATGGCGCTATACCATAAAATTAGTGAGCAAGTATTTGAAACAGGATACAAGCTACCCGTTGAGTTTACTCTTGAATTTTGTAAACCATGGAGCGAAGGTTTTTTAGTGGCTACTAAAGCATATGCAGAGCCACTTTTAAATGCGCCTGAGTTAGATGCAGAATTTAAAGAAGCATTAGAGAGTGCACTAAGCACACTGAGCTTTTTTGCTCTTGATCAGCAGGCAATTACACAGATTGCCCAGCAAAATAGTATGACTAAAGAAGCCTTATGCCAGTATCAATATGAATCAATGGGTGACTTTGCACTAGGCTTTGCAGAACTTATAGAAGTTGTGGCCATTAACAGTGGTTTAATAACTGATGACAGTTGGGACGAATAGCTTGAGTTTAAGCGCTTAGTTAATCTAAGCGCTTAGTTCTAATACAATATCAGTACAGCCTTGCTTGCACTTTACCATGCCTTTACCAGGCTCGCTGGTGGCTAAATCAAGTGTTAAAACCCCATTACACTTATCACACTTTAACGTTTTGCCTTGTGCTAATTGCTTGAGCATATTGCGCTGTTTATGAAATGAGTCGCTTGCTTTTTTATTTAATCCTGAAAAATCCACTACTTTGCTCGCTTTTGCTCTAATGCTTCAGTCACTATTTTACATACCGTATTTAAACGATTGTCATAAAAATAAAGGTTTAAGTCACGTTCACGACAATAGCGTAAGTGAAATAACTGTACAGAGTCATCTGTTGTAAACGTTTTTTCTACGTACTCACCCTCAGATTCAGAGAGTTTAAGTTGAGTGCTAATTCTATTTTTAGCCATATTTGCAGCAGGGCTTCTATTAACCTTACTTGCATCACTTAAAAAGCCAATGCCTTCACCTAGTAACCTTTCGCGAGGTTCTTTTATAAGTGGATGATCGATTGTAAAAAAGGCAAGGATCACAACGACCAAAATAATAAATTTTTTCATGGATACGTAAACCTTGATCTAAGTAGGGTTGAATTACCATGCAGTGTAATAAACTGCATTTTAAAAGCAAGTAACTGGGATGAATAAATTATTAGCAATCTATGCCAGTAATTTTAACCAACATTGTTATAATGGTTAACAGCAGTCAGATATTTCTGAAATATCTGAAAGTATTCGAGAAGGCAATTTATTAAAGTAAATCTGCCTAGCAAGTAACTTGCTAACTTTAAGTATAGAGTACTTGAGTATTGCTGGATTTTTATTTCCAAGCGGCGTTGAGGAACTTCGATGGACAAGCAAATTAAAGTAAAGAATATCCCTGTAGAGGTGAAAATCCAAAAACCGGATTTAAGCCGTCAAGATGATAGGTTCAATCCCCGAAATCGTATTTATGTGCGTGCCGTAAAAGGCCTACATCAATTACTTAGGCAGCGCATTGGCTTTTTAGGCCTACTTGCGTTTATGTTACTTCCTTGGATTAATTTTAATGGCCAGCAAGCTGTGCTGTTTGATCTAATTGGTCAAAAATACAATATTTTTGGTTTAACGCTATGGCCTCAAGATTTTACCATATTAGCGTTTATTTTTATGCTGGCAGCATTTGCGCTGTTTTTAGTGACGACCTTCTATGGACGGGTGTGGTGTGGTTACACTTGCCCGCAAACTGTTTGGACTTTTATTTTTATTTGGTTCGAGGAAAAGCTTGAAGGCACTGCCAATCAGCGTAAAAAACTCGATCAACGACCCATGGACTTTGATAAGTTTTGGCGTAAAACGGCAAAGCATACTAGTTGGGTATTGTTTTCGTTATATACCGCTATTTCTTTTGTGGGTTACTTTACGCCAATAAGGGAGTTACTTCCTGATTTTGTAACGTTTAACGTGGGTGGTTATGCACTAGTCAGTATTATTTTCTTTGCTGCGTGTACCTATGGTAATGCCGGTTGGATGCGAGAAATTATGTGTTTACACATTTGCCCTTACTCACGTTTTCAATCAGCTATGTTTGATAAAGATACATACACCGTAACGTATGACGAAAGCCGTGGTGAAAGCCGTGGTCCTCGTTCACGTAAAGTAGATCATGAAGATTTAGAGCTAGGCGACTGTATCGACTGTAACTTGTGTGTTCAAGTATGCCCAACAGGTATAGATATTCGTAATGGCCTACAAGCTGAATGTATTAATTGTGGTGCATGTATTGATGCGTGTGATGGCGTAATGGATAAAATGGAATACCCGCGTGGGCTTATTTCATATACGACAGAGCGAAACCTCGAAACGCCAGAAAATAAAACGAATCCACTACGAGCTAAAATCATTGGTTACACGGTCATACTTATTGTGCTTACGGGAGCACTTGTAGCTAATATAGCACTGCGTAAAACAATGGACTTTGATATCATTCGTGATCGAAACCAATTATATCGTGTCGATTTTGATGGTTTAGTAGAGAACACCTACACATTAAAGGTAATTAACAAGGCGCAGTACGAGCAAACTTTTAATATTAAAGTGCAAGGGTTAGATAACTTTAAGTATATTGGTAAGCAGTCATTTACTGTGCAGGCAGGGGAATCTCATAACGTGCCATTGTCACTTGTAATGGACCCTTATGATTTGAATGCGCCGATGACAGAGTTTAACTTTGTGCTTTCACCGGTAGATGAGCCGGATGAGACAATATCGCAGTCGAGTAACTTTTTTAAAGCGCGATAATCACAACCTACCTTAAATAGGTGAGTTGATATAGCAATTAACAAAAGCGGGTATATAACCCGCTTTTTATTTTATATAAGAAGAGTATGAGTAAATTTAGTTTTATTGACTTAACACCTGACCTAATACTCGATGCAATAGAAAGCGTAGGTGTGTACGCCGAATCTGGTTTGTTGGCACTCAATAGCTATGAAAACAGAGTGTACCAATTTAAAGCCGATGATGGTCTGCGTTACGTAGTGAAGTTTTATCGCCCAGAGCGCTGGAGTAAAGAGCAAATTCAAGAAGAGCATGACTTTGCATTTGAACTGGCTGAAGCGGAAGTACCTGTTGTTGCCCCTATTTTATATAATGGGCAAAGCTTGTTTGAACACGAAGGTTATTTGTTTGTGTTGTTTCCAAGTGTAGGTGGGCGTTTATTTGAGGTTGATAACTTAGATCAGCTTGATGTAATGGGGCGTTTAATTGGCCGTATGCACCAAGTGGCTAAAACAAAACCTTTTACTTACAGGCCAACAGTTACCTGTGATGAATATTTGCATACAGCCAAAGTTCATCTTCAAAAAAGTAATTTAGTGCCTATGGGAATAAATACCGCCTTTTACACTATTTTAGATTTAGTGATAGAGCAGGCGCAAAAACAGTATAAAGATGTACAAAGTATTCGCTTACATGGTGACTGTCACGTTGGCAATATTTTGTGGGCAGGCGACGCGCTCATGTTTGTAGATTTAGATGATAGTCGCCAAGGTCCTGCAATCCAAGATCTATGGATGATGCTCAGTGGCGATAGAGCGACGCAACTGTTACAGTTAGATACCCTTGTGAATGCGTATGAAGAGTTTTGTGATTTTGATCACTCTCAACTCAAATTAATTGAACCGCTGCGAGCGATGCGTATTATCCATTATATGGGATGGGTAGCTAAACGATGGAGCGATCCTGCCTTTGTGCGGAACTTTACATGGTTTGCTGATGACAAATACTGGGAGCAACAAATTTTAGCACTGAAGGAGCAACTTGCAGCACTGCAAGAAGCACCGTTAAAGTTATTGCCGTAATCTTTTATTTAAAACAAGTACACGAGATATACATGCTTAAAAAATTAAAACTGAGTTTATTACTTTTATGTTTACCATTTGCAGCACTTGCTGCACAGTTTGAAGTTGATAATCAATACACTGTTATTGATGTAGACAAAAGTACATCGCCACAAGTAACCGAGTTTTTCTCATTTTACTGTCCACATTGTTTTAAGTTTGAACCCGTAGCAAAAGCAATTGAACAAGGCCTACCAGAAGGTGCTGAGTTTATTAAAAACCACGTGAACTTTTTAGGTGGCGTGTCACCACAAGCACAAAGTAATTTAAGCTTTGCCTACTTAATTGCTAAGCAGCATGGTCAGGCGCAGAGTATTAGTGATCAAATTTTTAAAAGTATTCATGTTCAGCGTGCTCCTTTAACTGAAATGAAAGACGTTAAAAAATTACTTGAAGTAAACGGTATTGATAGCGCAACGTTTGATCAAGAAATTGCAAGCATGCCAGTTATTTCGGCTGAGCAAGCAATGCAAGACAAACAAAATAAATATTCAAAATTAGGCGCACTTACAGGTGTACCTACTTTTATTGTTAACGATAAATATAAAATAAACCTCAATACCATCAAAAACCAAAAAGAACTTGATGAGTTAGTAGCGTTTTTATTAGCACTATAAATTTCGGAGCATAATAATGATTAAATTAGTTAAAGCAGGTTTGCTTGCCGTCCTACTGCCTATGGCGGCAACAAGCTTTGCAGCAACGTACGAAGAGGGCGTGCATTACGATGTGGTTTCTGAGCGAGCAACTAAAAAGCCAGAAATTAAAGAGTTTTTCTCATTTTACTGCCCTGCATGTAATAACATGGAAGCATTAATTGGTGAATTTAAGCCTAAGCTTGATAAAAACGTTAAATTTAAAAAGAGCCATGTTGATTTTGTAGGTGTACGCGACCCTGAAAATCAACAGATGATGAGCCAGGCACTTGCTACTGCAGAAGTACTTCCACAAAAAGATCAGATCATTTCTGCAATCTTTAACCACATTCATACCAAGCGCGCTAAATTTAATGAGCTTGCAGATGTAAAAGATATATTTGTAGCACAGGGCGTTGATGGCGATAAGTTTGATAAACTTTTCAAAAGCTTCTCGGTACGTACGCTGAGCTCTAAAATGAAACGCGATCAGGACTACTTCAAAGAAAAAGGCGCACTACGTGGCGTACCTACATTTATTGTAAATGGTAAGTATAAATTAAACCTAGGTCGTGAGTCGGGTATTACTGAGCCAGAAGACATTGGTAAACTGATTAATTATTTAGCTAGCAAATAAATTTAGCTAAAACTAAAAAAGCTCCTCAGGGAGCTTTTTTTTATGGGCAACGTTTACTGAGCGTATTTATTTACGCTGTAAGAAAACACCCGACTCAATGTGATGCGTATAAGGGAACTGATCAAATATAGCAAAGCGCTTAACGTTGTGCGTACGTGTTAAGTGATCAAGGTCACGCTCAAGGGTTTCTGGATTACACGATATATAAATTATGCTTTCGTAGTTAGCCACTAAGTCACACGTTAATTCATCCATGCCTGCGCGCGGTGGATCAACTAATATGGTTTGGCAGTCATAGCTTTTAAGATCAATACCGTCTAAACGAGAAAAAGTACGTTCGCCATTCATTGCTTGAGTAAACTCTTCACTAGACATACGAATAATATCTAAGTTCTCTACGTTATTTTTAGCAATATTGTATTGAGCAGAATGAACAGATGATTTTGATATTTCCGTCGCTAATACTTTATTAAAAGAGCCTGCTAGCGCAATAGAAAAGTTTCCGTTACCGCAATAAAGTTCTAATAAATCATTTTTAAGTGGCTTACATAAATCTTGTGCCCACTCCAACATATTAATATTTACTTTTGCATTAGGCTGAGTAAAGCTATTTTCTACTTGTTGATAAATAAGCTCTTGACCATTAACTGTTAAACGCTCAGTTACAAAGTCATCACCCAGCACTTCTTTTTGTTTGCGAGCGCGGCCTATAAAGTCAATTTTGTATTTACTGCTTAGTTTTTCTTTAAGCGCTTTAATTTCACTTAACCATTCATCATCAAGTGGTTTGTGATAAAGCAAGCTTACTAAAATTTCACCGCTTAGCGTTGATAGGTAATCGATTTGAAATAACTTACGACGTAATATTTCACAAGGCTTAAGATGCTCAATCATCACCTGCATTATTTCACCTACTAGAGGCGCTGCGGGATCAAATATATCAACACGGATTTTTTCTTTTGTTTGTTGATCAAACATAATGTGAAACAGATCGTCACCATCGTGCCATACTCTAAATTCAGCACGTTGGCGGTAGTTAGTTGGCTCTGAGCTAAATACTTCTAATTGCTCCACACCAAAACGTTGGAACTGTGCACTAATACGCTGCTCTTTTTCACTTAACTGCGCTTGGTACTGTGTGGTATCTATTTTAATAACTGCCATTAACGCTACTACCTTATCTAAGATCTGTTTATCGGCGCTATTGTAGGGAGCGCTGCGTATTTGTCTAGTTTTGGCTAGCATTTATGCTGTTTTATTGAACATTGTACTTTAGTTTTTAGTGTTATAGCCGATAATAAACTACGCACGCTTAGGAGACGAATCATGAAAATAGGTAATTATGGCTTTACGCCAAACAACAACATCAATAAATTCAACAATAAAGCTGATATACAGCAACCTACAATTACGTCTCCTCAAGATAGCTATCAACAACGAGGCCGAGAGTTGGCCGCAAAGGTGCTTGGCGATAAAATGGCTGAGCAGCTTGGATTACCTATCGCAGAAAAAAAAGCAGATAAACCACTATTTGATTTTGATGAAATAGTAAAAAACGTACTCGATTTTGTAAGTAGTGCTGTTAATAAAGCAAAAGCTAACGGCGCTGATGACGAAAAGCTCAAAGATATGTTAGGCGACGCGCGCAAAGGAGTCCAAATAGGGATCGATGACGCGGTTGATGAGCTCAAAGGAACTGGCGTATTTAATGACGACATGGAAGAGGGCATTAATAAATCTAAAGAGGGTATTTACAATGGGCTTGATGAGTTTGAAGAGTCGTTATTTAACCCACAACCTGCCAGCGTAAATATAAGCCAGGCTCAATATGTCAGTATGACGAGTAATGCAGAGTATAAATTTACCACCGCAGAAGGCGATGAGGTAAGTATCAGCTTTGCAGATGCATTTGAATCTCAATCGGCAAGCGGCTATCAGCAAAACAGTAATAGCGAGTCGTTTGCAAGCTCATCATCGCAATCTCGACAGGTATCATTTTCGATGTCGGTTAATGGTGACTTAAACGAGCAAGAGCAAGAAGCTATTAATGCGATGATGGAAGATTTACAAGATTTAAGTAAAACATTTTTTGGTGGTGACCTGGATGAAGCATTTGAACAAGCTCAAGAGCTGAGTTTAGACAGTGACCAGCTGGTGGCTTTTTCTATGGATTTACGCCAAACAAAAACAATAGCCACAGTTAAAAGCTATGAAGAATATAAACCAGCACCAGAAAAACAAGTATCAGAGGGCTTAGCTCCCTTTAATGATGACCTTAAAAATGCTTTTGAAAAAGCGGGCGAACTTGGATTACAAAATCAACTAGCTGGCATTCTACAGTGGTTAAATCAAGATCAGGAACAAATAGATAAGTTAGTAGATTACACAAAGTCTATGTTCGAAAACCTTAATCAGTTAAATTCGGCAGCCGACGATCTTGCTGATTTAGAAACCACGCAAAGTTAAACTACTTTCTTTTATAAATACCTCATGGCAAACTGCCGTTCTTAAAGTAAAGTGGGAACAGTAGTTTGTCAGCGCATATAATGGTCTTTGATTCAGGTATTGGTGGAACTACTGTACTTGAGCATATAAAGTACAGTATCCCAAATGCTCAGTACAGCTATTTTATGGATAATGCTTTACTACCTTATGGTGCTCAATCCCAGCAGACAATCATTAACCGATTATGCTCACTTATTCATTTCATCAAAGCTAATACGCTTAGCGTTGATTTAATTGTAATAGCGTGTAATACCGCTTCTACATCTGCACTTAGTGCTGTTCGTCAAATTACGGATATTCCTATTGTAGGCGTTGTGCCAGCAATAAAGCCTGCGGCAGAGCTAACACGTTCAAATCATATTGGCTTATTAGCCACACCAGCCACGGTCGCCAGTTCATACACTAAAACATTAATTACTGAGCATGCACGTAATGTAACCGTTAATCTATATAGCAGTGTGGAGTTAGTAACTTTAGCTGAGCAATACTTTTTTACAGAGTCTTTGGATACAAACAAGTTGCATCAAGTGCTTGATGACCTACATATAGATAAAACTATAGATGTACTTGTATTAGGATGTACGCACTTTCCAATATTAGCAGAGCCTATTAGTCAGTATTTTGAAGGGAATGTAAAATTACTTGATTCAGGTGTAGCGATAGCAAACAGAGTCAACTACCTACTTAACCAACTTAACTTCTGTGTGAATAAACTAACAGACATAAAAAAGCCGCTGCAATATTATGCAACGGCTGATGTGTTTAGCAATAAGCTAGCGGTAAAGCTAGTTACACTGACTGATCCGTCTCAGTACGCAGAGCATTAGAATCATCTTCTTGTTTTTGTTTTGCTTCACGTACCTTTAAAGTACGTTGTTGGAACTCGCTATCGTTCAAGTTAGCAATTGCATTGTCTGCATCAGCTTGCGCCATTTCAACAAAACCAAAGCCACGACGTTTGCCAGTATTCTTATCCTTTAATAAACGAACATTGAATACTTTGCCTTGTTCTTCAAATAATGCACGAACCACACCTTCGTTTGCACGATAAGGAAGGTTACCAACATAAAGCGTTTTTGTTTTAACTTCAGCTTCTTCAGTCACATCAGATGATATTGCAGCAATAGCAATTGCACCTATTAATAAACCAGCACCAAATAGTAATGCAGGGTTTAAAGCTAAGCCGCCTAAAGCAAACTCAACAACAACAAAACCAACTACAGCAAGAATAACAGAGAAGATAAAAGATTTTTGATCGGGTAATTTCATTTTAGATCTACCAATAAACAGGAAATAAACATTAATTTAACATTGTGAACTTGCTATCTTAACGTCTAAATCAAACATAGCAATGATATTTGTATTAAATTATAAATAAGAGCACAAAAAAGCATCACCTTAGGCGGGGTTTCATATAGTTTTACGTGGTTTTGTTCTATTTTTGTTCGAACAGTAAAAAGATCTAAAAAAAGGGTTGATCTGTTTTCGGATCTCCCTATAATGCGACCCCACTGAGACGGGAAACGCCAACGCATAGCGAGGCACGAACAACTCATAGAGTTAAATAAAACTTCGGTTTTAAATATTCTAAAAAGAAAATTTAAAACAAAGTGTTGACTCGAAAAATAAAGGGTGTATTATTCGCATCCCTTGAGTCGCTAAAGCGACTCAAAACGTTCTTTAACAATATAAAGCAATCATCTGTGTGGGCACTCGTACAGATTGAGTTCTAA
>NZ_JBBMQY010000034.1:0-24008 GCF_038900255.1 Pseudoalteromonas sp. AS84
AACAGTTCAAGCTAAGTCACCACCTAACTTGAACCATTTTTCACACTGACAACATCTTCACACACAATATAAAGATTTTTTACTGCTACTTATGAGTTACTAAAACTCAAAAGGTTGCATTTGTTACTCTTAAAAACAATTTAATGTAAGTTGTTTTGAGTTGATGGAGTAACTTTAATATTTAACTTTATTTTCGACAAACGATAAAAACGAAACCAATGAGTGAAAAAAATTAAACTATAGACTTTAGTCTAATACGTGGTGTTAAGTTTATGTATTTAAATAAAAATATTATTCAAAAATTTAAATTAGATTTAAGCGAACCATTAATACAACCCGTAATTAGGTGTATTAATAAACCCGCCTAACAAAGGGTTATTCTTGGATTTTTCTAAATGTGCTTACAACCCACTTTGCAAATAAATCAAGCGGGTGATTAGGGGTACTTGATTCGTGCTGCACTAAATAGTATTTATCTTTAGTTGTTAAAGGCTGTTCAAATAATTTATAAAGCCATTGCTCATCTAACCAACTTTGGCTAATTGGCAGTGGAATAAGTGCAATCCCCATACCTTGCTGCGCTGCACGGGCTACACCAAACATGCTATCTATTTGAATAATCTGCGAGGGAGAAAAGTCATCAATACCCGCTTTTTCAGCCCATTGGTGCCATGCCCAAGGACGAGCTTTGTGGAGGATCAGCGGAACTTGGTTAAGCGCTTGACGATGATCGTCCCTCCATTGATCAAGTAATTTCTTATTACATGCAGGAATATATTCAAGGTTAAACAACTCTGTCGCTAATCCTTCAGTAGGTTTACCAGAGGACAATACAATAGATAAATCGCTATGACGCGTTAACTCTTTGCGTGTTTTAAGCGTGTCCATTTGCAGGTTTATATTAGGGTGCTCTGACGTCCACTCACTTAATTTAGGCATGAGTAGTTCGCTGGCAAAAAATTCAGGCAGCGTAATCGTCAAATTTGTATTTTGCTGCATCTGACTAAACTCATTAATAGTGCTCTCTAACATTGTGATGATAGGAGACACCGCATCAAAAAAGTTTTTACCCGCTGTGGTTAAGCTAATTGAACGCGTTTTACGTTGAAAAAGCTCAATACCAAGTTGTTCTTCAAGTTGTTTTATTTGATGGCTTACCGCAGAAGGCGTTAAGTACAGCTCATTAGCTGCATGCTTAAAACTTAGGCTTCTTGCGGCAAAGCAAAAAGAGCGAAGGCCACGAATAGGAGTTTGCATGTTTTCCAGAATTATTTAATTTATTGAGACGCCTTACTTAGGCAAAATTTGAACCAACTATTTAATGTATAAATATCAGTAGGTTAAAAATAAATTCAACGCTAGTTCACAAAAAAGGTGCAGACTATCCACAAAATAGTGCAAAGAATCTAAGCGCTTACATTTAATTTATATTTGTATTATAGATAAAATTTACTACAGATGTATGAATGACGGTAAAAATAATGGCAAAAGATAAAAAAAATCCCTCGTGAGAGGGATTTTGGGTAACTCAGCGCCATTGGCACTGGGAATGAGGTCGGTACAGGGTAAAGCGTTATTTTAAGTTAACTTATTAAAAGTTACTAAAAAACCATTTCTGGTACTTCACCGTCAACAAGTAATTTACCTGCTGTTTTACTAATGATTTCATCAACAGATACGCCCGGAGCGCGTTCTAATAGATGAAATGCGCCGTCTTTAACTTCTAATACGGCTAAATCTGTTACTATTTTTTTAACGCAATTAACGCCAGTAAGCGGTAAAGAGCAGGCCTCTAATAGTTTAGAGTCACCATGCTTACTTGCATGGGTCATAGTAACAATAATATTTTTCGCGCCAGCGACTAAATCCATCGCGCCACCCATGCCTTTGATCAGCTTTTTAGGGATCATCCACGATGCGATGTTGCCGTTCTGGTCAACTTCAAATGCACCCAGAACGGTTAAGTCTACATGACCACCCCGTATCATGGCAAAACTATCTGCACTATTAAATATGGCTGCACCTTTAGCTGCTGTCACGGTTTCTTTACCCGCGTTAATCATATCTGCATCTAGCTCTGCTTTAGTAGGGTACGGGCCCATGCCTAAAAGGCCATTTTCGGACTGTAACATAACTTCAATATCATCCGGTACATAGTTTGCGACGAGTGTCGGAATTCCTATGCCCAAATTTACGTAGTAACCGTCTTGTAGTTCTTGTGCAACGCGCATTGCAACTTGTTCACGTGATAATGCCATAATTATGCTCCTGCTTAATCTCGTGTTGTTACACGTTCAATGCGTTTTTCAAAGTTGCCTTTAATAACGCGATTTACAAAAATACCTGGGGTATGAATTTGGCTTGGTTCAAGCTCACCCGGCTCTACAATTTCTTCTACTTCGGCAACGGTAATTTTGCCAGCTGTTGCAGCCATTGGATTAAAGTTCATGGCGGTATGTCTAAACACTAAATTACCAAAGCGATCGGCTTTCCATGCTTTTACTATGGCAAATTCACCTGTTATAGACTCTTCTAAAATGTATGGGCGACCATTAAATTCTTTTACGTCTTTGCCTTCAGCAACTGGAGTGCCGTAACCAGTGGCGGTGTAAAACGCAGGTATACCCGCGCCACCAGAACGCATTTTTTCAGCAAGTGTACCTTGTGGTGTAAGCTCTACATCAATTTCGCCACTTAATAACTGCTGTTCGAATAGGGCGTTTTCACCAACGTACGAGGCAACTACTTTTTTAATTTGTTTGTCTTGTAATAAAATACCTAAACCAAAGTCATCAACACCACAGTTATTAGATACCACGGTTAAGTCTTTTGTTTGCATGTGCTTAATTTGTTTAATTAAGCCCTCAGGAATACCACATAAACCAAAACCACCGGCAATAATGGTATCGCCATCTTTTAATCCTTCCATTGCAGCTTCGTAGCTATAAACTACCTTATCAAAACCGGCCATGAGTCTCTCCTCAATGTGTGCTATTTGTTGTTAACTATCTTGAATCATCATTTTATAAGATAGCTATTTAACCTGAACTCTGGTTAATAGATTTACTAACATATGAATCAGGGTGATATTTAAATTTATTTTCTCTAGCCAGAGATTTTCAGTGAAAACAAGGCGAATTTACGCGTCAATAGCTGGCCTATTGCAAGTAAATTCAACGCAGTGAGTGCTGAAAATAGCTGCTCGAGATAGATTTATTATCCAGAGCTTAGGTTATTTAGTGTGCAGTGCCACAGATACTTTACTCACAGGTTGCTTACCAAGTGCTTTGGTGATCTCCCAACCAGCGTTACTTAACCTTTGTAAATCAATTCCGTGTTCAATGCCAAGCCCTTGCAGTAAGTAAACGACATCTTCGGTGGCAACATTTCCTGACGCCCCCTTAGCATAAGGACAGCCACCAAGGCCTGCAACTGCCGCGTCAACCGTTGCTATACCTAGGCTTAAAGCTGCGTAAATATTTGTGAGCGCTTGGCCGTAAGTATCATGAAAATGCACAGCCAACTTAGTTTTGTCAATGTGCGTTAAAAGTAACTCTATTAACTGCGTTACTTTTTTAGCGGTGCCAACACCAATGGTATCGCCAAGACTTACTTCGTAACACCCTAAATCTAATAGCTTTTGCGATACATTAAGTACTGCTTGTGGATCAATCTCACCCTCGTAAGGGCAACCGAGCACACAGCTTACATAACCACGTACGCGGATATTATTAGCTTTAGCAAATGCCATTACCTCGCTAAAGCGTTCAATACTTTGCTCTATTGAGCAGTTTATGTTTTTTTGACAAAACGACTCACTTGCAGCGGTAAATATAGCAAATTCTTTAATGCCGACAACGTGCGCTGCTTGTGCACCTTTTAAGTTAGGTGTAAGAGCGCTTAAATTTACATCGGGCAAATTAAGGGCTGATATTACATCCGCTGAGTCTGCCATTTGCGGCACCCATTTAGGAGAAACAAACGCGCCAGCTTCAATATCTTTTAAACCTGCAGCACTAAGGGCGTTAATAAGCGCTACTTTATCAGCTGTGCTTACTGTTTTTTCGTTTTGTAGACCGTCTCGCGCACCAACTTCAACAATACGTACTTTACTGGGAAAGGCATTCATTATGCACCTTCCTCAGTCATATCTTCTACTATCGCAAGCAGGGCACCATGGGTTACTAATTCGCCTTCACCAAAACAATAACTTTTTAAAATGCCGTCATGCGGTGCGTTTAGCGTGTATTCCATTTTCATGGCTTCAATAATAACAACCGCATCGCCTTTGGAAATTGTGCTACCAATGTCGATAAGATGTTTTACTACTGTGCCATTGAGCGGGGCGGCAAGTGGCAGAGCTTCGCTTTCGTGCGAACTAATATAATGTTTATCAACTAGTTCAAGCTTAGTTTGCAGTGCCTTATTCATCACCGTTACACTATTACCTACCGTATTATTATCTACCGTAGTTACGTGTGCGCTGTGTTTTTCGCCATTAATAAATACACTGCAAAGATTGTTATTTAATGTGCCTTGTAGGTTAAATACGTGCTCGTTATGCGTAATAGTGTAGCCCGCTTTCGTTTTTATAGCGCTTAGCTGTAAATCAGCAAAAGGGACTTTAATTGCTTGCGGAGCATTGAGTGTAAAACCGCTTAGTTGTTGCCAAGGGCTAGCACTGTTTTGCGCATTTTGGGTGCTAGTTAACGATTCTAAATAGGCAAAAGCACCAATAAGCTGACTTGCTTGCAATAACGATTCATCAACCGCTACTAACGAATCACCTTGCTCTGCAATAAAGTGTGTACTTGGCGCGCCTTGTTTAAACGTAGGGTGGCTTGCCAAATTATGTAAAAAGCCAATGTTAGTGCTAAAACCCGCTAAATGAAATTGTTCAAGGGCGTGTTGTAAGCGGCTCAACGCTTGTTCGCGATTATCATCGTGCACAATAAGTTTTGCAATCATCGGGTCGTAAAACGGACTGATTTCGTCGCCTTGAGCAATGCCTGTATCAATGCGTACAAATTCGCTGTCAAGCGGTGTGTGTAGTGCTTCAATAGTGCCCGAGCACGGTATAAAGTCGTTAGCTGGATCTTCTGCGTATATACGCGCTTCAAAGCTATGACCCTGCAATTGAATATCACTTTGTGTCAGTGGCAGTGTTTGCCCACCCGCAATATTAATTTGCCAATTGACTAAATCTACACCGGTTACCATTTCGGTTACAGGGTGTTCTACTTGAAGGCGCGTGTTCATTTCCATAAAGAAAAATTCATCGCCACACAGTAAAAACTCAACTGTACCAGCTCCTCGGTAATTTATAGCTAGTGCACAACGTACAGCCGCTTCGCCCATTTCTTTGCGTAGCTCGTCAGATAAACCCGGAGCAGGGGCTTCTTCAATTACTTTTTGATGACGACGTTGCAAAGAACAATCACGATCGCCTAAATAAACACAGTTACCGTAGTTATCTGCAAATACTTGTACTTCAACATGGCGAGGCTGGTTTACATAGCGCTCAAGCAATACTAAATCGTTACCAAAACCGGCAATTGCTTCACGTTGTGCGCCCTCAAGTGCACTCATAAATTGTTTGGCGTTTTGTACAACGCGCATACCTTTACCACCGCCACCAAAGGCGGCTTTAATTAGTACAGGGTAGCCAATTTTTTCAGCTTCACTTTGTAAAAAGGCAGGATCTTGTTTTTTACCGTAATAACCAGGCACTAGCGGCACGTTAGCAGCTGCCATTATTTCTTTAGCGCGGGTTTTAGACCCCATAGCTTCAATGCTACTTGCTGGTGGTCCTACAAAAGCAATGTTATTAGCTTCGCAGGCTTTAGCAAATTCGCTGTTTTCAGATAAAAAACCATACCCTGGGTGAATACAATCAGCGCCGCAGTCTTTGGCAACTTGCAAAATTTTGTCTGCTACTAAATACGAATCTTTACTTGGAGCGGCACCAATATGGTAAGCCTCGTCGGCCATTTTTACGTGCCGGGCATGTTTGTCTGCATCAGAATAAACCGCGACCGTGGTTAAGCCCATTTGTTTTGCGCTGCGCATTACTCGGCACGCAATTTCTCCGCGATTGGCAATCAGTATTTTTTGTAATCGTTGTGTGTTCATAATCAATCCTACAGTTGCCAAGCGGGTGGGCGTTTATCAAAAAAAGCAGTTAGCCCTTCTTGACCTTCTACAGATACGCGAATTTTTGCAATACGCTCTGCGGTAAGCTCAATGAGTTCATCGGTTATTGGTTTATTTGCTACATCGTTAATTAATGCTTTTGCGGCTTTTACTGCTACAGGTCCGTTATCAATTAGTGTTTGCAACATATTATCGAGCGCACAGTCTAAATTACCGGTTACTTGATGAATTAAACCCAATTGTTTAGCAGTATGTGCATCAAACACTTCAGCTGTTAAAAAGTACCTGCGAGCAGCACGTTCACCAATCGCTTTAATGACGTATGGGCTAATAACAGCGGGAATGAGGCCCAACTTTACTTCGCTTAAACAAAATTGCGCATCGTCTTTACTAAGGGCTATGTCGCAACAAGCAATTAAACCCAGTGCACCACCAAAAGCAGCACCTTGCACAGCGCAAATTGTTGGATGCGGCGAGCTTGCCAATACCTGCATTAATTTAGCTAATTGCATTGAATCAGCTAGGTTATCGGCGTAGTTGTTATCCGCCATCGATTTCATCCAGGCTAAATCGGCACCGGCTGAAAAATGCTTGCCCTCAGTTTTTACAACTAAAGCACGAATATCAAGCGTATTTGCATGCTCAATACACTGGATCAGCTCGTGTATTACTTCGCTATTAAATGCGTTTCTTTTTTCTGGGCGGCTTAACACAAGTACAGCCACATTAGATTTTGTTATTTGTAGTGTTACTGACATTTTGCGCTCCGTTTACATTCTAAATACGCCAAATTTCGAATCACGTTTTGGTGCGTTGTTTGCAGCCGTTAACGCGAGCCCTAATACTTTACGCGTGTCGGCAGGATCTATAATGCCGTCATCCCACAAGCGTGCGCTGGCGTAATACGGATGACCTTGTTCTTCGTACTGATCAATAATTGGCTTTTTAAAGTCACTGATTTCTTGCTCGCTCATGCTTTGACCTTTGCGTGCTAAACCATCTTGTTTAACTTGTGCCATTACACCCGCTGCTTGCTCGCCGCCCATAACCGAAATACGGGCATTAGGCCACATCCACATCATGGTTGGTTCAAATGCACGGCCACACATTCCGTAGTTACCTGCGCCGTAAGAGCCCCCAATAAGTACTGTAAATTTAGGCACATCAGCACACGAAACCGCCATTACCATTTTAGCGCCGTGCTTAGCAATGCCTTCGGCTTCATATTTTTTACCCACCATAAAGCCGGTAATATTTTGTAAAAACACTAAAGGAATATTGCGCTGAGCACACAGCTGAATAAAGTGCGCGCCTTTTTGCGCCGACTCACTAAATAAAATACCGTTATTAGCTACTATGCCTACAGGGTTACCGTAAATGCTGGCAAAACCGGTGACTAACGTTTCACCAAAATAGCGTTTAAATTCATCAAATGAGGAGTCGTCCACTGTACGCGCTATTACTTCACGTACATCAAATGGCTTTTTAAGGTCGGTACCGACAATGCCGTAAAGCTCGTTAATATCGTAACGTGGTGTTTTTACATCTTCTAGAAGAGGGGCGGTCGGACGTGTGTAATTAATACGCTCAATACATTGGCGCGCAATAGACAGCGCATGAGCATCGTTTTCTGCGTAGTGATCGGCAACACCCGACACTTTACAATGCACATCGGCGCCGCCAAGCTCTTCGGCAGTTACTTCTTCGCCCGTTGCTGCTTTTACAAGCGGCGGGCCCGCTAAAAATATAGTGCCTTGATCTTTGACAATAATGCTTTCGTCTGCCATTGCAGGTACGTACGCACCACCTGCGGTACATAACCCCATTACCACGGCAATTTGTGGGATACCTTTACCCGACATACGGGCTTGATTGTAAAAAATACGACCAAAATGCAGCTTATCCGGAAATACATCGTCTTGCTCTGGCAGGTTTGCACCGCCCGAATCAACAAGATAAATACACGGTAAGTGGCAGCGCTCTGCGATGTCTTGCGCACGTAAATGCTTTTTAACGGTAAGCGGAAAATACGTACCGCCTTTAACCGTGGCATCGTTTGCAATAATCATACATTCAATGCCTTTTATACGGCCAATACCAGCTACAACACCGGCGCACGGTATTGCTTGCTCGTATACACCAAAGGCAGCAAATTGTGAAATTTCTAAAAACGGTGAGCCTTCGTCAATTAACGTACTTATACGATCGCGTACAAATAATTTACCACGGCCTTCGTGGCGCTCCTTTAATGCAGCGCCTCCGCCTTGGCTAATTGTTGCTACCTTACTGCGTAAATCGTCCACCAGCGCCGACATGTTTTTATGGTTTTGTACAAACGTTGGGTCGTGGGGGTTTACGCTCGATTTTAAAATCGTCATGGTTTAATCCTTAACGGCTTTCAGTGAAAAGTTCGCGACCAATAAGCATGCGGCGTATTTCTGATGTACCTGCGCCAATTTCGTATAATTTAGCGTCACGAAGTAGACGGCCTGTGGCGTATTCATTTATGTAGCCATTGCCACCTAAAATTTGAATCGCATCAAGCGCCATCTTAGTCGCAAGCTCTGCGGCATATAAAATGGCACCGGCTGCATCTTTTCGGGTTGTTTCGCCACGGTCACAAGAGCGAGCTACCGTATACACATATGAGCGCGCAGCATTCATTTGTGTATACATGTCGGCTACTTTGCCCTGAATTAACTGAAATTGACCAATAGGGGTGTCAAACTGTTTACGCTCATGAATATAAGGAACTACTATGTCCATACACGCTTGCATTATGCCAAGCGGGCCTGCTGCAAGTACTACGCGTTCGTAATCAAGGCCACTCATAAGTACTTTAACGCCTTCGTTTAAGTTACCTAAAATGTTTTCCTCTGGCACTTCACAGTTTTCAAATACAAGTTCACAGGTGTTTGAGCCACGCATGCCAAGTTTGTCGAGCTTTTGCGCCGTTGAAAAACCAGGGAAGTTGCTCTCAACAATAAACGCGGTAATGCCTTTAGCGCCGGCGTTTAAATCTGTTTTAGCGTAAATAACTAGTGTGTGTGCGTCAGGGCCATTGGTGATCCACATTTTATTGCCGTTTAAAATGTACTTATCGCCTTTTTTTTCGGCTTTGAGTTTCATCGATACAACGTCAGAGCCCGCATTAGGCTCGCTCATTGCTAGGGCGCCAATATGTTCACCACTAATAAGCTTTGGTAAGTATTTTTCTTTTTGAGCTTGTGTGCCGTTACGGTTGATTTGATTAACACACAGGTTTGAATGCGCGCCATAGCTTAGGCCAATAGAGGCACTTGCACGGCTAATTTCTTCCATGGCAATAACATGTTCTAAGTAACCTAACCCTGCGCCGCCTAGCTCTTCAGATACGGTCATACCCAGTACGCCCATTTCGCCCATTTGAGTCCAAAGTTGATTTGGGAAAGCGTTATCTAAGTCAGTTTTTTCAGCAAGTGGGGCAATTTCCTGACTCGCAAAACTGTTTACATGGTCGCGGATCATATCGGCGGTTTCGCCTAGGCCAAAGTTCATTTCTTTATATAGTGAAATAGTGCTCATGATTCATTCCTGTGTGGGGATGTGTGTTGTCAGTGTGTTTTTATTTTTAAAATAAACTTACTCGTCTATTTTGTTTAGCGTGTCTCTGCAGCGGCGCTCGGCCGTTACCAACTCCATAAGAACAACTTTAATGTCGTCCATTTGTTGAGATAGGTCGGATTTTTTTTCTGAAATAAGGTCAAGCATGGTAACCAACTGCTTAGCGCTTGATTTATCTGCGTCGTACAGTTCAAACAAACGACCGGTTTCGGCCAACGTAAAGCCAAGGCGCTTACCGCGTAGTATTAGTTTTAAACGCACTTTGTCGCGTTTTGAATAAATACGGGTTTGACCATTACGTTCTGGAGTTATTAACCCTTGGTCTTCGTAAAAACGAATAGAGCGGGTAGTAATGTCAAACTCTTTAGCGAGTTCGCTAATGCTAAATGTTTGTTCATTACTGGCCGGTATATTGGCTGAGCTTGCAAAGTTTGTTTGATTATCTGGTTTCATAGTTGTATTTACCTCATTCGAATAACTCCAATATAAGTGAAGTTTACGTAAAGGTAAAGCTTAGTGTGGTTTGAAACTATTTACAAAGGAGTGTTGGTGTGAAATTTTAATTTATACTTTTAATATTCAATGATTTAATTTAATTTACTCAGTGTTGGTCTACAACTGGAAAATAATGCTTACACTTTTAAAACTAAAAATTAAGCTGTTTTTAGTTGACGTTGGCGTAAACGTTAGTATTGTGTATGAGTATTAAATAATAAATGAATGCTAAATTAATAGAGCAAATATACTAACAACTATTTGCATTAAATTACAACGGAGTTAGTCATGACTTTAGAATCAGTGGTAATTGTAGCAGCAAAACGTACCCCAATGGGTGGTTTTATGGGAGCGTTAAGTGATGCGCAGTCTGCCGAGCTTGGCGCAACCGCCATTGCCAGCGCACTTGCCCAAACTGGTTTAGCTAATAACGCAATAGACGAAGTAATTATGGGCTGTGTATTACCAGCAGGCCTTGGGCAAGCGCCTGCTCGCCAAGCAATGTTAAAAGCAGGCCTTGCACTTAGCACGGGTGCTACAACAATTAACAAAGTATGTGGCTCTGGTTTAAAAGCAGCCATGCTTGCAAATGATTTAATTAAAGCGGGCTCTATTCAATCTGCTATTGCCGGTGGCATGGAAAGCATGACAAACGCACCATACTTTATTCCAAAAGCACGTGGTGGAATGCGAATGGGTCATGGCGAAATAAAAGATCACATGATGAGCGACGGCCTTGAAGACGCCTACGATAACAAAGCAATGGGCTGTTTTGCACAAGACACCGCTGACGAGTACGGCATTGGCCGCGAGCAAATGGATGCGTTTGCACTGGGCTCATTAAGTAAAGCAAAAGCCGCTATAGAAAACGGTAGCTTCGATAACGAAGTTGCACCGCATACGATGCAAACACGTAAAGGTGGTGTAACAGTATCTATTGATGAACAACCAGGTAACGCCCGCCCAGAAAAAATTCCAAGCCTACGTGCAGCCTTTAAAAAAGATGGCACCATTACAGCGGCTAATTCATCGTCAATTTCAGACGGTGGCGCGGCGCTTATATTAATGAGCGAATCAAAAGCAAAAGAGCAGGGCTTAACACCACTTTGTAAAATTGTAGCGCACAGTACACATTCTCAAAAACCCAGTGAATTTACAGTAGCGCCAGTAGGGGCTATGAACAGCGTGCTTGAAAAAGCAGGTTGGACTGTAAACGATGTTGACCTTTGGGAAATTAACGAAGCATTTGCCATGGTAACCATGCTGGCTATTAACGAGTTAAAACTTGATGAAAGCAAAGTAAACGTTAATGGCGGTGCATGTGCACTTGGCCACCCAATTGGTGCAAGCGGCGCGCGTATTTTAGTAACGCTTATTCATGCCCTTAAAAACCGAGGCCTTAAAAAAGGCATTGCGTCTTTATGTATTGGTGGTGGTGAAGCGGTTGCTATGGCTGTAGAAGCTTACTAATTAGGTATTTAACAGCAACATGAATAGTTAAACGAATACCTAAATTAATAATTATAAAAGCGCTGCACTAATAATACTAATAAAGCGGCGCTACCAATTTTAAAAGAGAACACACAACTCACACACTAGGATTTAATCATGCACCAAGTACCACTACTTATTAATGGCGAATTTATTCAATCAGCATCAAAAGAGCTTATCGATGTTATAAACCCAGCAACTCAAGAAGTACTTGCACAAGTGCCATGTACCACAGAGTCAGAAATGGACGCGGCAATTGCCTCAGCCTCAGAGACGTTTAAAACATGGAAAGACGTACCCATTACTGAACGTGCTCGCATTATGATGAAGTACGCTGCGCTATTAAAAGAACACCATGATGAGCTTGCTACCATTATTTGCCACGAATTGGGTAAAACATTTGAAGATGCAAAAGGCGATGTTTGGCGTGGTATTGAAGTAGTAGAACAAGCCGCTAACGCTCCATCATTAATGATGGGTGAAACAATGGAAAACGTAGCGCGTAAAATCGATACGTATTCTTACATGCAGCCACTTGGCGTGTGTGCAGGTGTTACCCCGTTTAACTTCCCTGCAATGATCCCACTTTGGATGTTTCCGCTGGCTATTGTGTGTGGTAACACCTTTATTTTAAAACCGTCTGAACAAGATCCACTTACACCAATGCGTTTAGCAGAGCTATTTATTGAAGCTGGTGCCCCAAAAGGCGTATTACAAGTTGTACACGGTACAAAACCACAAGTAGATCGCTTACTAGAAGACAAAGCAGTACGCGCTATTTCGTTTGTTGGCTCGTGTGGCGTAGGTGCTTATATTTATTCTAAAGGCACACAAAATCTTAAACGTGTGCAAGCGTGTGTTGGTGCTAAAAACCACATGGTTATTATGCCTGATGCAAGTAAATCGCACGTTGTAAACAACTTAGTAGGCGCATCAGTCGGTGCTGCTGGCCAGCGTTGTATGGGTATTTCGGTTGCTGTATTTGTCGGTCAGGCAAGTGAATGGGTAGACGAAATTAAAGCAGGCTTTGAAAATGTACGCCCAGGCGTGTGGGATGATGCAAATGCAGCATACGGACCACAAACATCAAAAGCAGCAAAAGCACGTATTTTATCACTCATTGCCGGTGGTAAAGAGCAAGGTGCTACCTGTTTAATTGATGGTTCTGACTTTACGGTTGAAGGTTATGAGCAAGGTAACTGGGTTGGTCCAACGTTATTTACTGATGTTACAAAAGAGATGGATTTATACAAAGAAGAAATATTTGGCCCAGTACTGGCGTGTATGTTTGTAGACACGCTTGATGAAGCAATCGCACTTATTAACGACAGCCCTTACGGTAATGGCACCTCGTTATTTACGTCAAGCGGTGCAGTGGCTCGTAAATTTCAACACGAAATTGAAGTAGGCCAAGTAGGTATTAATGTGCCAATTCCAGTGCCACTTCCATTCTTTTCGTTCACCGGTTGGAAAGGCTCGTTTTACGGCGATACACACACGTACGGTAAACAAGGTATTCGTTTTTACACAGAAACTAAAACGATTACCTCACGTTGGTTTGAAGACGACATTGCGTCGGGTCCAAACATGAGCATTAACTTAAAGTAATCATGATTAAAACGAATAACTAATAATAAAAAAGATGGGCGCGAAGGCTACTTCACACACAACACACATAAGTCTTCGCTGCTCGTCACTAACTATCCCTTTAATGGGAAAGCGACACGCAACAAACACACAACAACAAACACACAACTAAAGAGGTCTCTACCATGGACTTTAACTTATCAGAAGATCAACAAGCCTTTGCGCAAACTGCACGTCAATTTGCCGAGTCGGAACTTGCACCCTATGCAGCAAAGTGGGATCGCGAGCATATTTTTCCTAAAGACACGATTAAAGCAGCGGGCGAGCTTGGTTTTTGTGGTTTATACACGCCAGAGGAAGCAGGCGGCCTTGGTTTATCACGTTTAGATTCGAGTATTATTTTTGAACAGCTTGCTATGGGCTGTACAGCAACTACGGCCATGTTAACCATTCATAATATGGCCACGTGGATGGTAGCAAGTTTTGGTACCGATGCAGTTAAAGACAAATACGTAGAGCAATTAGTAATGGGCGAGCTACTTGCCTCTTATTGTTTAACAGAGCCTGGCTCTGGCTCAGACGCCGCATCACTTAAAACAAAAGCCGTGCTTGAGGGGGATGAGTACGTTATTAACGGCTCAAAAATGTTTATATCGGGCGCTGGCGAAACCGAAGTATTAGTTGTAATGGCACGTACTGGCGGCGAAGGTGCTGCGGGTATTTCGGCATTTGTAGTCCCGGCCGACGCAAAAGGTGTTGAATACGGCAAAGCAGAAGAAAAAATGGGTTGGAACGCACAACCTACACGCCTAATTAGCTTTGAAGATGTGCGCATTCCTGCGCATAACTTATTAGGGGCAGAGGGCGAAGGCTTTAAATTTGCGATGCAAGGCCTTGATGGCGGTCGAATTAACATTGCCACATGTTCAATTGGTACAGCGCAAGCAGCGCTTAATACCGCCCGCGAATACTTAAAAGAGCGCACTCAATTTGGTAAACCATTGGCTGCGTTTCAAGCACTGCAATTTAAAATTGCCGATATGAACACCGAACTGGTAGCCGCGCGCCAAATGGTTAGGCTTGCTGCGTTTAAACTTGATAATAACGACGTTGAAAAAACCACTTACTGCGCCATGGCTAAACGCTTTGCTACTGATGTTGGCTTTACCGTGTGTAACGACGCACTGCAAATTCATGGCGGTTACGGTTACATAAAAGAATACCCGCTTGAACGTCATGTACGTGACGTACGAGTTCATCAAATTTTAGAAGGCACTAACGAAATCATGCGTGTAATTATTGCGCGCCGTATTTTAGCGCAGTCAGCAAGCGACGTTTTATAAGGAGCAATTTATGTCAGAATCTAAATCTAATCCGAGTATTGAACTAACAACAGAAGGTCATGTTGCTATTTTAACGATGTCTAATCCGCCAGCAAACACGTGGACAAAAGACACCTTAGTTGATTTAAAAAATACCGTTAACGCGCTTAACAACAATAAAAATATTTATGCATTAGTGCTGACTGGCGAAGGCGAGAAGTTTTTTAGCGCTGGTGCCGACCTAAATGTATTTGCATGTGGCGATAAAGGTGTAGCTGCTGATATGTCGCGTGTATTTGGTGAAGCATTTGAAGCGCTTACTAATTTTAGAGGCGTGTCGGTTGCTGCCATTAACGGTTACGCAATGGGCGGCGGGCTAGAGGTGGCGCTTGCGTGCGACGTACGTATAGCGGAAGAGCAAGCACAAATGGCGCTCCCTGAAGCTAAAGTAGGGTTATTACCCTGTGCTGGTGGTACACAAAATTTAGCATGGCTTGTCGGCGAAGGCTGGGCAAAACGCATGATTTTATGCGGCGAGCGCTTAAAAGCTGATAAAGCCCTACAAATTGGCTTAGTAGAAGAAGTAGTACCACAAGGCGAAAGCTTTGCGTCAGCATTAAAACTAGCTAATCAAGTAAGCGAGCAAAGCCCTAGCTCGGTAGCTGCGTGTAAAACATTGATTCAAAAAGGGCGCCATCAACCAATGGCAAGTGTATTGCCTCTTGAGCGCGAGTTATTTGTTGGTTTGTTTGATACACAAGATCAACAAGAAGGCGTAAATGCCTTTTTAGAAAAACGCCGCGCTAACTGGGTAAACGGCTAATGAGTGCTTTAACATTATTAAATAGCGCCGATGAGCCCGTGGTATTTGAAACCGCAGCCGCAGAAAACGGCAGTTTAATTGGGCTTATTACACTCAACGCGCCAAAAGCCTTAAATGCACTTAATTTTGAGATGATCAAATTACTTGAGCCGCAATTGCGAGCTTGGCAAGACGATGATGCTATTGCTATGGTCTTGTTAAAAGGCGCAGGCGATAAAGCATTTTGTGCAGGCGGCGATGTTGTAAGCCTTCATCATGCAATGGCGCAAGGTAAACCAACAAGCTTAGTTGAAGAGTTTTTTACGCTCGAGTACAAGCTTGATTACCTTATTCATACCTTTGATAAACCAATCCTTGTTTGGGGTAACGGCATAGTGATGGGCGGCGGTTTAGGGCTAATGGCCGGTGCTAGCCACCGCGTTGTAACCGAAACATCTCGTATTGCCATGCCAGAGCAAACCATAGGTTTATACCCAGATGTAGGCGGGAGTTACTTTTTACATAAAATGCCACAAAACGTCGGGTTATTTTTAGGGCTAACGTCAGCATCAATTAACTGCGACGACGCGCATTTTGTATCGCTTGCCGATCACTTTATCGATAGTAATAAATATGATGCCATGCTTGCGCAAATTTTAACTGCAAAGTGGGGCAAAACTGCGAGCTTAAATCATGAGCGATTAACCGATTTACTCACCGATTTAGACAACCAATCTGCGCGTATGCCTAAAGGCAATATAAAAGCTAACCTAAAAACGATTCAAAAACTGGGTGAGTTTAAAACCTTGCAAGAGCAGGTTAATTATATTTTAGGGCTAACTACTAATGACAAGTGGCTACAACGCGCTCAGAAATCACTTAAACACGGATGCCCATTAAGTTGTGCACTCGTTAGTGAGCAATTAAGAACCAGCAAAGGCAAAAGCTTATTAGCGTGTTTTAAAATGGAGCTAGGTATGTCGGTTCGCGCTGGCGAAGTAGGAGAGTTTCAAGAAGGTGTAAGGGCGTTATTAATAGATAAAGACGGCGCGCCTAATTGGCAGTACAAAACACTTAGTGATGTACCACAAACAATAATCGACAGTTTTTTTGCTAATCGCTTTGGCGAAAACCACCCTCTCAATGGCTTAGACACGCCATCACACAAATAAAGGAAAGACGATGACTAAACTCAATATTGGTTTTATCGGCTTAGGTAATATGGGCGGCCCAATGGCGGCTAACTTAATTAAAGCAGGCCATACTGTTAGCGTGTTTGATTTAAACCAGTCGGTCGTAAATGAGCTTGCAAGTAAAGGCGCAAAAGCAGCAGTTGATGCAAAGCAGTGCGCAACTAATGCTGACGTACTTATTAGTATGTTACCTGCGGGCAAACATGTTAAGTCGCTTTACTTAGGTAATAATGACGACAGCGGTTTAATTAACGGGCTGAGCAACAATACATTAGTAATTGATTGCTCAACAATAGATGCAGAATCAGCACGTATTGTAGGCAGTACACTTGGTAAACAAGGCATAAGCTTCGTTGATGCACCGGTATCGGGCGGCGTTGCAGGCGCAACTGCTGGCACTCTTACCTTTATTGTAGGTGGCGAAAAAGCAGCGTTCGATAAAGCAAATACAGTGCTTAGTGATATGGGTAAAAACATATTTCATGCAGGCGATATTGGCGCAGGGCAAGTAGCAAAAATATGTAATAACATGCTACTTAGCATTTTAATGGCAGGTACCAGCGAAGCACTGCAAATGGGTATTAACAACGGCCTCGATCCTAAAGTACTTAGCGACATTATGACCGCAAGTTCGGGCCGTAACTGGACGCTTGAACTTTACAACCCTTGCCCAGGTGTAATGGATGCAGCCCCTGCAAGTAACGATTACAAACCTGGCTTTATGGTCGATTTAATGGCTAAAGATTTAGGCCTTGCTATGGAAGCCGCGCAGCAAAGTAATTCATCAACCCCAATGGGTTCAATGGCTAAAAATTTATACACTATGCTACAGCACCAAGGTGCGGGTAGTGATGACTTTAGTGCCATTTTTAAACTGTTTTCAAAGTAGGAGCAACGCGTGGAAATTAAAAATAACACGGTAGTAATAACCGGCGGCGCACAAGGTTTAGGCTTTGCAATGGCGCAAAAGTTTGCACTTATGGGTGCTAACATTGCTTTAATAGATATGGCACAAGATTTATTAAACACCGCATGCGAAGAACTCACACAGCTTGAAGGTGTAACCAGCAACATAAAAGGTTATGCCGCAAACGTAACCACTGAGAGCGAAGTAGAAAACGTATTTAATACCATCAACAGCGATTTTGGCCATATTGGCGTGCTTATAAACAACGCCGGTATTTTACGCGACGGCATGTTTATAAAAGCTAAAGATGGCAAGGTCGTTAAAAAAATGTCTCTTGAGCAATTTCAATCAGTGATTGATGTGAACCTGACCGGTGTGTTTTTAGCAGGGCGGGAAGCTGCAAGCCACATGATTGAATCAGGCAAAGGCGGCGTAATCGTAAATATGTCGAGCGTAGCGCGCGCAGGTAATATTGGGCAAACAAACTACGCGGCATCAAAAGCAGGCGTAGTGGCACTTACCACCACATGGGCTAAAGAACTTGGCCGCTTAGGTATACGCGTAGGCGCTATTGCACCAGGTGTTATAAGCACCGCCATGACCGACGCCATGAAGCCCGAAGCCAAACAACGTATGCTTGCAGTAACGCCAGTAGGGCGCTTAGGCGAAAGCGACGAAATTGCCCATACTGCACAATACATTATCGAAAACGACTTTTTTACCGGTCGCGTGGTTGAAATAGACGGCGGCATTCGTTTGTAAAACGAACTGGATTAAGGTTGATTTAAAAAGCATGGCGCTTGTGGGCTGTGCTTTTTTTTCAATAGGGAAGTTTATAATCTTGAAAAAGGCTAATAACGGCGTTGGCAATTTGTTGTAAAACATGGGTAGTATACCCGCTGAATTAAAACGTAGAACATTCTAGCGTTCCAATTAACTGCGTTAAAAACTTCTCATATAGATAAACTATATAACCCAAATTTTGCCTTGTTACTGAGATATTTATAATCTTGAAAACGGGCTAATAACCCCGTTGGCACCTTGTTGTAGTACATGGGTATATATTTGTGTGGTACGCACGTCACTGTGACCTAATTGTGTTTGTACTGTACGTATATCAGCGCCGCTTTGCAGCAAATGCGTAGCGAAAGAGTGGCGTAAAGTATGTGGCGTAACATGTTTGTTAATATGTGCATCAAAAGCGGCTTTTTTAACAGCGCGTTGTAATTGTTTTTCATCGATATGATGACGTCTCAATTGCTTACTCTCAGGATCAATGCTTAATTTATGTGATGAAAATAAATATTGCCAGCCCAGCTGTCTATTGTGGTTTGGATATTTTTTACGTAACAAATGAGGCATGTAAGCGCCGCTATACAAGGGGTTTTTCAGATCTAATTGCAGGTAACTATCAACTAATTGTATTTGAGAGCGTAATTGCGGTGTGAGCTCTACGGCAAGGGTTACAACACGATTTTTGCCTCCTTTGCCATCCCAAATTCGAATGCAGTTATAGTCAAAGTCAATATCGTGTACCCGTAAACGCAGTACCTCCATTAATCGCATACCACTGCCATAAAGTAATCCACAGGGTAAATAATGCTTTGCTACACAGTGTTTAAATAGCGCTGAAACTTCTGTTTGAGTAAGCACAACGGGTAGTTTTCTTGGGCGTTCACTTTTTACAAAGTCTAATGATAATGAAAGGGGGCTCTTAATTATTTCTTTATATAGGAAACTTAGCGCATTTAGTGCCTGCGCTTGTGTGCCTTGCGCTACGTTTTGCGAGTTTACTAAATGGTTCAAATACGATTCCACTTGAGTGTCTCCCATAGAGCTTGGGTGCTGCATATTATTAAAGCGGATATAGCTAGCTATCCAAAAAAGATAAGCTTCAATAGTGCTCTTTGCATACCGTTTGCTATACATATGGTCTTTAATCATAGTTAGAAAGAGAGATTTCATAAATGATATTCAACTTTTAAAAACATACTGTGTATATAGACAGTTATTTGTGTTTTGTCCAATAACATTATTAAAAGTCGTTTTGGTGTATTTTAACAACAATAACTTTACAAAATACGTAATTACTTGTTTACATGGAAGTTGTTTAGTGGAATTATTAAGCAATGTAATATACGCCGTTTTGGGGTGTTATAAACTCCCAAAGTGGTGTTCAATAAGCTGTTATGTGTTTCTAGAGGATAGAGTTTGAATTCGAGAAAAGTATTAAAATTAAGATTTCAAACAACAATCATTGCTGAATTGAATATTGTTAGTTCAGATCAACCATGGTTTTATTGTGAGTTTACCGCACTTAAAAGTTTTTCTGAGCATCGAAATTTCTTTTATAATTTCCAAGAAGAATATTCTAGTGGTACGGTTAAAGATTGGGATACTTTTTTTAATCGGCTAAATATTAAAGGTTATAGCTTACGAACACCAGATAGTGAGATCGAAAGGTTTATCCTTCTTTGGGGTGATTCAGAGTCTAGTGTTAGATTACGTGGACGACGCGTCAAAAACACATAACAAGCACTTCAAACGGAACAAAAACAGTTGGTTAGGTTCCGCTTCGCTTCACATTTTAACCAACTATTTTTGTCCGCTTAAGTGGGCGTTATATTTGAAAGGAGCTTGGGCACTAAATGGAGAGTAAAGTAGTTGCTAGTCTAAATCTGTCTGAGATAATCAAAAGGCAAATTCATTTTCTATACAACAATGATATTTACGATTCGGAAGGTAATGAAGAATCTGACCGTGGTGAAGATGAAGCCTTAACAAATATGCTTGAAAGCTCACTACAGTTGTCAGAAAAAGAGTTTGAGGCTAAGTATCTTGCTGAATTGGCAGAACTTAAGCATCGTTTTGACAACAAAGAATATAATGTTGCAGACGGAGATGACTATTATGAATCATATAATAATACTCTGGTTAGTATTCTTAGGCTTATAAACCCATATCATGGTTTTGACTTAAGTGTATAAAATTCAAATATAACAAGCTGTTAAAGCGGGACAAATTACAGTTGGCTGGTTCCGCTTCGCTTCACATTTTAGCCAACTACAATTTGCCCCTTAACAGGGCGTTATGTGTTTCTAGAGGATAGAGTTTGAATTCGAGAAAAGTATTAAAATTAAGATTTCAAACAACAATCATTGCTGAATTGAATATTGTTAGTTCAGATCAACCATGGTTTTATTGTGAGTTTACCGCACTTAAAAGTTTTTCTGAGCATCGAAATTTCTTTTATAATTTCCAAGAAGAATATTCTAGTGGTACGGTTAAAGATTGGGATACTTTTTTTAATCAGCTAAATATTAAAGGTTATAGCTTACGAACACCAGATAGTGAGATCGAAAGGTTTATCCTTCTTTGGGGTGATTCAGAGTCTAGTGTTAGATTACGTGGACGACGCGTCAAAAACACATAACAAGCACTTCAAACGGAACAAAAACAGTTGGTTAGGTTCCGCTTCGCTTCACATTTTAACCAACTATTTTTGTCCGCTTAAGTGGGCGTTAGCATGCAGGGAAGTTTTGTGAAAACTGAGATTTTAGGGAATATTCTAGGGCTAACTCTTGCTCACTCAGCATTTATTGGTAGTGGTCAAGACGGCGTAACATTAACTCCATATGTTGTTTATCAGCAAGGCGAAAATAGACAAGTATTAAACTTTGAAGCTGATACGCAACAAGAAGCTATCGATAGCGCATATGCATCTATTAAAGAATATCAACCTAGCTTAGATGCTTGGGCAATTTCTCACGAAGGTCTTGTCACACTTGATAATGGTGAAAAGCAGGATATCTATATTGTCAAAGCATGGATTAGTGGTTTAGCCGAACCAATAATGATTTACCAAATGTTCAATCCTAAACCGTTTAAGTTAATCGGTAATATAAAAGTTTTAAACTTTGAGGACACTGGCTTGGATATGGTACAAGTTGAAATTCTTCATCAAGCACTCGATGCTGGGATTGAATCTCATAATAGTGCAAATGAAAAATGGGAAAGTTGGTTTTAATCGCCATATAACAAGTCAATAAATTAAGATTCACCAAGGCTGTCATGCCATTTGCTGAGCAAATCGCCCGCCAGCATATGGTTCACTTATTATTGAGGCGTTAGCCATATATGAAATTAGCATCATCTATCATCGTAATCATTATTGTTCTTTTACTTATTTGGAGTGATTCAAATATGTGGGAAGATGGTACATATGCGGTTTATTATATCGATGGAGATATTAAGTTAGGTATTAAAATCGATGATAAAGGCTCTTTTCATGGCAGAGTTGATAGCAAAATTATTGCAGTTGGTGCTAATGAAAGCTACGTTGTAGCAAAACAATTAATTGCAGGCTCAGACTCCGTTTCTTATTTTTACATAGATAAGAAAAAGGATAATATTTACCTTAACCCAGATGAAATAACGGAAGGTCCATTTACTGAGCTGCAATTTAAAAACTTAAGTCAAAAGTTAAACTTCCCCAATTTTAGTAAGGAGTTTTAAAGATGGCTAACAAGTTACTCAAATGGACGCTAAACAGTTGGCTAGCGCTCGTTCCTCGCCATTTTAGCCAACAATTTCGCGCCGCTTAGTAAGGCGTTAGTTGCCTTAGGAGTCACAGTTGAATTTTGATGATTTGAAATCGATTATCGATACTGAAAATGACCAAGAATTAAAGCTTACTTCTAACTATTGGGAAATCACTAAAAACTCCAATTCAGAATTGAAGCCTTGGTTATCTGAAGCTCAATTTAATCAGGTATTCTCAAATATATTAGAGTATCAAAATAACGATACTGTGTTTGTATTTGAGTCTTTCGAGCGTATATTCAAAGATTCAGGTTTAACTAAAAGGTTAACTGAACAGCTGAATTTAAACTGGGCAAACTTTAATTCTTTTCAAAGTTCTACCGATATTCTTTATTTCTATATGGTTCCAAAAAATTTAAATTGGGTTTTATATGCAAACAGAGACTTTTGGCAGTTTGCAAAAGGCAACTAACAACACGCCCTGAGGTGGACAGCAAGCGCTAAAGCTCACTTTCCACCGCAAATTTTAACAGCGGTGATCCCTTACTTTTCAATGCAGTTAAGTAAGTTGATTCATCGTAGGGCGTATGTGTTTTCCAGCACCTAAATAGGATTCGTATCCACTTAAATGCCAATGATCTGATGATGGTATTATGAGGTTTTCCTTTGCCTTCTTGCTGCCGATAATATGCTTTAGCCCAAAATGAATAACGTACAGATAATCCTGCCCATTCCACAAATGTTTGCCTTAAAAATTTAGTGCATGAGTACCGCCAGTGTATCCATTCCTTTTTGCCACTGCGTTCGGTAACAGGGGCAATGCCTGCGTATTTTTGTATGTCAGCGGCGCACTTATAGCGGTCACGATTTGACCCCATAGCGGCTAATAGTCGAGGTGCTAATTGTGGGCCTGCACCTGGTAAACTATCAAAAATAGCGCGATCTGCATGTTGCTTATAAAATGTTTTAATTTCGTCATCAAATCGTGTTATTGCCAACATCAGCTGTTTAAGTTGCGGAACGAGGCATTCAATAAGCAATAAGTTTGGCGTGATCACCGCCATATCATCGGTGAGTATTTCAGCATCCTTTATTTCTTTTATCCGCTTTTCATTAACGAGTGGATAGCGGGAATTATGTTGATTAAAGAAGTCGAGTAGTGTTTGTTTTCTCGCTTTTTTAGCGTGAGCAAGAGAGGGCCAACGCAGTAAGAAGTCACAGAATATTTGAGTGTCTTTTTCTTTAAACCAATCAATCACGTGGGGATAATAATTTTTTAGCGTTGTGGCTATTTTATTGGTTAAATCAACACGATCTTGTACTAATTTACGGCGATATTCGACAAGCTGCGCAAGGCATCTAACGTCTTCCGAATCAGGTCTGATAACTGTTAATTTATCCATATGAAGTTGTAGAATTTCAACTTGAATAATTGCATCAGTAGGATCGTCTTTAGCCCCGCTGTGCGTAAATGCTGCACGATATTTAGCGACACTTGATGGATTAATCACAAATAATACAATGTGCTTAAATTTACTGAGTGCGTATATAAGCGGGCCTTTTTTAAGCTCACACGCGACAGCAACAGGTCTGCCATTGTAGCGTTGTTTTAACTCAAGCGCCCATGCATTAATTGACTTAGGATCAGATGAAATCACACTTAAGTGTTGTGTATTTGTGTCGCGATTTATTTCACAAATATCGTGTTTACGGTCAGCCCAATCGATCCCGATAAGGGCAGCAAAATCTGAAACGTTAAAGGCTTCCATTTTGGGCCTCCTAGAGGTAAAGTGAAAGGATAGGTAGTGATCAATAGTGTTTCTCGCAGGTCTTATACCCCCTGTGTCAGGATAGTTGTCGCCTCTAACTTTTAATAGAGGCAGATAAAATGAGACGTCGATTTACACAAGAAT
>NZ_JBBMQY010000035.1:0-19206 GCF_038900255.1 Pseudoalteromonas sp. AS84
ACTTAATTGTGGTTTTTTTGTGCCTAAAATTTAACACCTATACTAAATTGGGAGGGTGAGAACCCTCGACAGGGTTCAATAAAATGCCTGGAACATTTTGGGCTGCTGCAAGCGTCGCGCAGCGATTGATTACATGGATGTAAGCAAGTTTACCCCTCCCTTTGAACTATACTTAATGTAAACCACTTAGTTGTGGTTTTTTTGTACCTAAAAATTATAAAAACTAAACAAATTGTGCCTAGTAATAACTTAGGGCATTATTAACACAACTTTAGCCACTTTAGGTTTAGCTATGATCCGGTTCATATTGCTATCAGTTTGCGCGGCAGCACCATTTTTTACCTTGGCACAAAGTACAACAGTGTATAAGTGTGTAATTAAGGGCGTTCCTACCTTTAGCCAAACGCCTTGCGCTAAAGATGCACCAGTTATTACTCTTAAAGATATAAACGTAATTGAAGCATACAAAAGCTCTACGCCCGGTAAAGGTATTACCGACACCTCTGTGGATGACTTCTTAGAAGTTCAACAAATAGAGCGTGAAATAAAGCGCCTTGAGCTATCTATTGCACAAAGCCAAAAAGAATACGCAGCTAAAAAACAGCAGATAGATTACATGACTCAAGATAAAGCCAATCGTTTAGGCGCTTCGTCTATTGCTGATGCTATCGCAACTAAAACAAATTCGTTAAAACAAGCTTACGACGCATCAATTAATCAAACGCAGCAAAAAATAGAGTCATTAAAACAAAGAAAGCAGCAGCTTAGCCAAAACCCTTAAGCGCTCGTTTTACTATCGAAATAAACTGCTCAACGTCTTCTTGAGTATTATAAATATGTGGCGATACTCGTATCCCAAATTTACGGGCATCTACACTGATTTTCGCTTTATTAAGCGCTGTAAGTACATGGTCTTGCTGCTTGTTAAAAAACAAAATCACAGTCCCACTGCACTTATCATCACTCATAGGCGATACAACATATTTGCCTAGTTGCTCATGAATAAGCGTAAGCATAGCTAAATTATGATCTCTTACCTTGTGAGCGGTTAGCTCTGCAAAGTAAGCAATGCTATTTGCGGCAATAATATAAGGCGCTACGGAGGGAGTACCTCCCCAAAATTTGAGCGCACTGGCGCTATATTCAAAGTGGTTAATATCGAACTCAAATGGATTTTGATGCGAAAACCAACCCACATCTTTAGGCTTACAATACTCTATTTGGTTTTTGTTAACCCATAAATAAGCTGCACCTGGGCCACCACATAACCATTTAACGCTCGAGCCAATCATAAAGTCAGCATCAAGTACGCTTAAATCAAGCGGTATAACACCCGCTGACTGAGCAACATCAACTATTGATAAACTATTGGTTAATTTACTTATAGCTACAATATCGTATACAGGCGCTTGTACTCCTGTATTTGAATACACATGGCTTATAAAAACCAAGTCGATATCGCAAGTTATATAACGCTGCCAAACATTAATATCAGTTAGGTTTTCGTGCTCTGGTATAAACATAATTTGTGCGCACTCTGGTAATGCTTTTTGCATTGCAAAGCCCATGCTCGGAAAATCACTTTGCGCCATAAGCACTTTACAATTTTTTTGCTGTAATCGAGGGTGCGACATAAGCAACTTTGTTAAGCCACTTGATAAATTAACCTGAGGACAAAACTGCGAACTAGGCGCATTAAATAACTTACCAAGCGCGCTAGTAAATTGTTCAACTGCGGGCAGCCATTGTTGCCAAGGTTCTTTACTTGAGCTCTCCCATGGTAAAAAATAGTGCTGTACTAAATATTGCTGTGTATTTTTAAGAGGACGCCCTACCGAGTGGTTTAATAAATAACAGCCATCGGCCATACAAAAATCGTTTTTAAGCATGCTATTTAATCCATTTTTTAAGTGTATTTAGATCGTCAAAGCGTGTTTTTATATCGTCGCGTTTTGCGCTGGCTCGCCTATCTCTTAGTTTTTCGAGCGAATCAAGCAATACATGAAGCGGCGGACCACTTGCTGTTACCTTACTCATATACTGCTGTTGCATATTTTTTGAAGGCTGAGCAATAAACTTTTCAACCAGTTGATTATGATGACCGACCGCGGTGTCACCATGTAATTTACACACTTGGATAAATAACTTTGCGTGGTTTTTAAACCAACCTGTATTTTTATATTGCTCTGCTTGTAAAAAGTCATCCATAAAGCTTTGCATACGCATGGCTTCTCGTAGTATTTGCTGATCCTCTGGCATCATATATAAAAACTTATCCACCAGCATTTGCGAGTAACTAGGCTCGTTTGCACTACACAGCCCTAACAGCATATCAATCACGTTAATACCTGCAAAGTCACCAGCATTTGCCCCTCTGTAAACCTCTTTACCTACACGGTACGGTTTATAATAAGGGCGAACGCAGTTAAAAAATCGATCTGTATCGAGCTCAGAATAAAGTGCATTGTTTGACTCAATTACATCTATAAGTGCCTGTTTAGCTACTTTTAATAACTCACCACACAGGGGGTGTGAGATACCTAACGGCAATATTTTTAATAAAGCATCGCTTGCACGTTTATAGGCCAAAATACCTTGGGTGTTGTAATCAATAAATAGCTTTTCATCGGGTAAATTAGTAAATCGTTTATAAATACCGTTAAGTGCTTTGTTATGAGTAGTTAAGTGGGCGGTAGCAAAACGAGGGGTTACGCCAATGGATGCGCCTATATGCATAGAAAGCGCTGAGGCTTCTATTAGTGGAGAGGTGGTTTCTCTGCTTGGCTCAGTAATTTCATGGCGCCTACACGCTGCCATAAACAATCCTACGTTACCGAGTAAGTCAAAAGCGCTATCAAAGCCTTGATCTGTATTGCCCTCGGCTAATAAATTACTAATTAATGCGTTGCCTTTTTTTTGTAATTGTTGCTTTAAGGCCTCGCCTACCCCTTCTACATTTGCTTTATCGGTTTGCTGCCAATAAATCTGCTCTAATTCACTATTTAAAGTGACAAACTCTGTTCGTATCCAGTGATCGAAAATAGCGGTATGTGTGTTCATTGTTGTGCCCTATTATTTTTATAGTTAAATGCTAACAGAGTTCAATGAGGGTAAAACGCCAAAAAAATTAGTAAAAGCTGCAATACTTAGCAATAATCACTACAAATATAAAAATAATTAATAAAAGTCGACAACTATGTTAGATAAAAAAGATCAGCAATTACTCGTTGCACTGCAAAGCCAAGCTCGTATGTCGGTTTCAGACTTGGCCAGTAGTATTAACCTATCGGATACACCTTGCCTAAGACGTATAAAAAAGTTAGAGCAAGAAAACATTATTACCGGCTACCACGCCGCCATAAACCCTAAAGCACTTAACCTTAATGTGTTGGTATATGCGTTTGTGCGATTAAGCCAAAACTCGGTAAGTGCTGCAGAGCAATTTGAGCAACATGTAGAAAAATTACCACATGTATTAGAGTGTTGTGTAATATCAGGGAGCTATGATTATTTATTAAAAATAATTGCACATGATCTTGAGAGCTACGAAACATTTGTAAAACATCAACTAGGTGGCTTAAGTTGTATCGCAAATATAGAATCAACAGTTGTGCTTAAACAATCATTTAGCAAAAAACAGTTACCATTATAAAAATAACCCAAATAACTTACTGTTAGCTATACTGATATTTCAAAACGATAATAATAATTGCTTGGACCTTATGTGAAAAATTTTAACTCTAAAAATCATTCTATTATTTTTTACATCATGTTTGCTTTAGCATATTTTTTAGTGGGTATAGCACTCACTAAACTTGCTTTTAATTCGCAAATAATTCCAATTTGGTTACCTGCTGGTATAGCTTTGGTCGGTTGTTATATTTGGTGGTGGCGCTTTATCCCACCTTTATTTGTAGCTGCAATTGCATTTAATTTAAATATTTTTGATAGTTCAGCTCATGAGCTAGTCCTTGTCGGTAACTCATTTAACGAGGCAATGTATATCGCCTTTGGTGTGGTTATACAGGCAATGGTGGGCGCTGCTTTACTAAAATTTTGGCTTGGCCACCCACTACGCTTTAAAAAGCGTAAAAACATAATTTACTTTATTCTCGTCATAGCCATATTAGTCAGTTTAATTTCGGCTAACTTTGGCGTGTTCGCTCTTAGTCAATTTAACTCAGTTTACAGTATTGATAATCATTGGAAGAATGTTATTTACTGGTGGCTTGGCGATACATTAGGAGTAATAATTGCAACTCCGTTTTTACTTTCTTTATTACCACAAAAGTCTAACCAACATAATATATCGGCGTTTCCAACAATTGCAGTATGTTCTATTTTATTTGTGTCGGTTGCGGTTACAACACAGCTATACGATCAAGAAAACCGTATAAGCACAATTAAAATCGCCGAACGTGAAGTACACGTTATAGAAAATAGCCTTTATAGATATACAAATCGCAGTATTATTGCAGTGCAGAGCCTAGCAAGTCAGGTTCAATCATCTTCAACATTAAGCCAACAAGATTTTTATTCTTATGCTAGCCAATTACTAACCCAGCATGCGTTTATTCACGCTTTATCGTGGAATGCAAAAATAGCTCAAGATCAACGAGACGTCTTTGCTCAAGAGATATCAAACATTTACCATTTAGATGTTGATGTAGTAGGTGAGCCTCTTGAAATTAGCGATCCCCTTGTTATAGTAAAATACATAGCTCCTTTTAATGGTAATCAAAAAGCTATTGGCTTTAATGTATTTTCAAACCCTGATCGAAAAAATTCCCTGCTTAACCCTGCTATAAAATATATGCCCGTAGGGACTAAGATAATTCAATTAGTACAGACCAAACAGCCTAAGCCAGCTTATTTATTATTTGCTCCTGTGTATTCTCAAAGTAACGATAAAGAAACAATTAAAGGCTATGCCACAGGTGTATTTTTAGTACGAAGTATTATTGAACAAGCTATTACTAAACAGCAGTCTGATATGTTTTCGATTGGTATATATGAAGATACAAACACACCGCCGTTTTATAGTAATTACTCTCAAGATGTTCAGCAAGCCAAAGGCAGCCGTTTAATGTCGTTTGACGTGGACTTTGCAGGGCAAAAATGGATTGTAAAACTATCCCTTAAAGAAAGCTTTTTAACACAACATAATAGCCAACTAACTTTATTATTACTCATACTTCAAGTTGCCGTATGTTCTTTAATTTTAATGGTTTTACTACTGTTTAATCAGCAACAAATAGCGCTTACACGTCAAGTTGCAGAGCGTACACACTCACTCGCACAAGCAAAACAGCAGTCCGATTTAGCTAATCAAGCTAAAAGCCAATTTTTAGCTAATATGAGCCACGAAATACGAACACCGCTCAATGCCGTTATTGGTTTTTCTTCACTTGCTCGCGAAACAGACACTGCAACTACACTCATTGGCTATTTAGATAAAATAAACTCATCATCTAAAAGTTTATTAAACTTAATTAATGACATTCTTGATATATCAAAAATAGAATCCCAAAAGTTAGTTATTGAATCTATTGCATTCGACCTAGGTGCCTTAATAACACGCATAAACAATATGTTTGAACAAAGTGCTGTTAACAAAGGTATTAAATGGCAAGTTAACTCAAAGCTACCTTTAGATACCTGGTTTATTGGTGATCCGATGCGAATTGAGCAGATATTACTTAATTTATGTAGTAACGCGATTAAATTTACAAGCCAAGGCAGCGTTACTTTAAACATAGAAACAGAGTTTACTGCCGCCAATAAAGTACAGCTTGTTATAACCATTAGGGATACCGGAATAGGTATAAAGCCAAGCCAACATAAAAAATTATTTAATGCGTTTACCCAAGCTGATAGCTCTACCTCTAGGCAATTTGGTGGTACAGGGCTGGGCTTAACAATAGCAAAAGAGCTAAGCCAATTAATGGGGGGAGAAATAGCACTTGAAAGTGAAATAGATAAAGGCTCTACGTTTACATTTTCAATGCAATTAGAAACAACAGAGCCTAAAAAAGAACATGTTATTACATTTGATAATACTAATATTACTTCGCTAGACATTTTGGTCGCAGAAGACAACCCAGTGAATCAAATGGTTATTAAAGCGATGCTTGGCTCGCTGGGGATTGTGCCGTATATAGTAGAAAATGGCGAACTGGCCGTTGATATAGTTAAAAAGCAGCATTTTGACTTAGTGCTTATGGATTGCCAAATGCCTGTAATGGATGGCTATAGGGCAACGGCCCTAATCCGCCAGTTTAAAACCGAACAAGAACTCCCGATTATTGCTTTAACTGCCGACGTTATGCCAGAGGATAAAGCACATGCACAAGCCGTTGGATTTAACCAACATCTTGCAAAACCGCTTGAACTCATTAAGCTAACTGAGTGTCTTGCCCAATATGCAGTAGTTAATGAATAATAGTGATTTAATTTTAAGAATAGTTTTAAGAGTAGCTTTTGGTTTTGTTTTAAGTATTTTTTCGCATATTACCGTCGCTCAAAACTGTATATCGCAGGCAAGCGACTTTAAATTTATAACAAAAAGTAAGCAACAAGGCTTATTACGCTTTGAAAAAGAGCACAACCACCAGCGCTTTAATTACCACGCTCTTTTACCATTTAACGATTACTTAGATTTTGCATATAAACATATAAATAAAGCCAATACACGTTCAAATATGCCATGCCCTATTATTACACAAACGTATCAGCAATTAGTAACACAAGGTACGCGAAAACCTAACCCTACTATGGCAGATATTATTGCTCCTTTTGAGCTAACGCATTCAAACAGTAATAAAGTTGCACTACTAATCCACGGACTAACTGACTCACCCTTTACGTATCACGATTTAGCACAAGTGTATTATCAACAAGGCTATACTGTGCGTACTATTTTATTACCAGGACATGGTAGCGCCGCAAGTGCTTTACTCAATGTAGACGTTAGCCAATGGCAACAGGCTATAAAATACGGGGTTGAACGCTCGGTGCAAGACTTTGATGAGGTAATACTCGCAGGTTACTCTACCGGTGCAGCGTTACTTATTGATTACGCAACTAAGCAAACTGTTTCACCTAAAATTAAAGCGCTTATGCTTTATTCGCCCGGCTCTGAGCCACATAATAAGTACGGCTGGATAGCAAAGTGGATTGATGCCATACCCTTAGTTAATTGGATTGATAAAGACGCCGATGTAGACTTTGCGAAGTATGAATCATTTCCTTTAAATGCAGCGGCAGCATCATACGATGCAATGTCACTTGCAAGCGTAAGTAGTTTAAGCAAACGCCCGCCACTTAAATTACCTATTTTTAGTGTACTTAGCGATATTGATACCACGATAGATACGCGTGCCACTCTAAAGTTATTAAGTACATTACACAAAGGTAATTCAATTAAATATAAGCCGCTCGATACTTTAGTACTTTATGGAAGCACTGATATTTTACCGCCAGACTTTGCTAGTGACTACACAGTAAATAACCCGCAATGCACAACGCCTCAATGTAAAAAGGTTCATGGTATATCGCATATTGCGGTTGTTAACTCACCGCAAAATCCACATTATGGAATTAACGCAACTTATCGTAATTGTGGCAGCTTTATTAACGACGAGTCCCTGTACAAAACATGTAAAACAACAAAAAATCCACAACTAGGAGAGCGTACAAGCGCCAACTTAAAACACTATCCGGCTTTACAGCGCTTAACTTATAATCCTCATTTTACCGAGCTTAAAATGCAAATTAGTACGTTTATTAAAAACGTAGAACAGCTTAAAACAACTACAAGGTAAGTAGTCATGGGAACGTTTTCGCACCAATGGTTTAGCAGTATTAATGAGATTGATCAGGCGCAGTGGCAACGTTTATTTGGTGATGAACCATTTACTCAACATGCTTTTTTATATGCCCTTGAACAAAGCCAATGCGTAACACAAAAAAGTGGTTGGCAGCCCCATCACCTCGCTATTTTTGAAAATGATACGCTCGTTGCACTTGCACCCGGGTATTTAAAAGGTCATTCATACGGCGAGTACGTATTTGACTGGGCATGGGCAGAGGCATACGAAAAACACGGCTTAGAGTATTATCCAAAATGGCTATCTGGCATTCCCTTTAGCCCCATTGAAGGCAAGCGTATTGCTATTGAACACGCTAACCCTAACGTTGTGTACCAATACATTACAGAGCAACTAAGCATACACAGTGCTGAGCAAGGGTGGTCGGGATGGCATGTTAACTTTTGCGACCAAGCCCAAGCTACATCATTAACTGAGCAACACGCCATGTTAAGAGTAGGCGTGCAATTTCAGTGGTTTAATAAAGATTTTGAAACCTTTGACGATTTTTTGCAAATACTTAGCTCTCGCAAACGTAAATCCCTTAAAAAAGAGCGAGCTAAAATAGCGCAACAGAATATTGATATTGAATGGCTGCAAGGAACGCAAATTACGCCCGAGATAATGCAATTGTTTTGTGAGTTTTATCAGCGTACCTACTTAAAGCGATCTGGTCATTTGGGCTATTTAAATATGGAGTTTTTTACGCTTTTACATTCCTTAATGGCTAATAGCCTCGTTATTATGCTGGCCAAAAGAGACGATAACGTGATTGCTGCAACACTTAGTTTAGTAGGTAAAAATACGCTTTATGGGCGCTACTGGGGAGCAAGTGAAGAAGTAGATTCGCTGCACTTTGAATTGTGTTATTACCAAGGTATTGAGTTTGCAATAAAGCATAAACTCAACTGTTTTCATTCGGGGGCACAAGGTGAGCACAAAATAGCACGCGGATTTGAACCCGTACTTACCTACTCTGCTCACCATATTGTTGATGGCGACTTTAGTAATGCAATAAGCGACTACTTAAAGCGTGAACGCGGCCATATTGATATATATAAAGAGCAATGTAGCTCATTACTGCCGTTTAAAAACGAGTAACTGATTATTTGCAGGCATGGCTGTATCGCTAATAAGCGTAAGCCTTGCTTGCTTAGCTAGTTGTTCAACTGCTTCAAAATCTCTTATTCCACTTAACGGATCGCGCTCTGTTAAAAAAGCACTAAAGTCATCATTACTTGGGCTGGTAAATTCACCTTTGTATTTGAATGGCCCATAAATACACAACATACCGTCGCTATTTAAGTGACGTTTAACACCGTCAAAAAAACGTTCAACTAATTGCCAACTTACAATATGAAATGTGTTTGCAGTATAAATAGCGTCAACCTTATCTACTGGCCATTCATTATTTAAATCAAGCTCAAGTGGTGCATGTAAATTAGTTAAATTAGCTTCGCGGTGCCATAAGTTAATCCCTTCGTGGTTTATAGCGCGATCACTTGTATGCCACTGTAAATGTGGTAATTGCTCTGCAAAAAAAACACTATGCTGGCCGGTTCCTGAGCCAACTTCGAGTACTGTTTTAGTATTTTTTAATACAACTCTTAATTGCTCTAAAATAGGGGTTTTATTGTTTTCACAGGCTTGTGAAAATGGCTTTGTCATTACTGTGCACCAAAATTGTAGATTAATGCACAACAGTAAAGCAAATTTAGCTTATTTTGTCGTGATGAAAAATATATAATTTTTAAACACTATAACTATCATATGGTTGAGCTGGTTAATTATGATTGGTACGTAATATGCTTTTATATAACTAACCCACTAAAGGGTTTAACTTATATTAAATTTCAAAGGATAAAATTATGCATATACCCCCTTATACAGCAGTAGACGCAGCTATTGCTATAACCGAAAAAACCACCGACGATCATAGTTACGCCGTTGATATGAGAGCTACAGTAATCGATTTACTTTCGCACCCTAAACACAATCAACAGGCGATGACCAAACATGAAACAGATCAGATATTTATTCTTGGCTACAATTAAAACTCAAATTAGTATCGCAAATAATTTTTATAATAACTGTTTACACTGAAACCGATTAAATGTAATGATAACTATTATCGTTAACTTGAGTCGGTTTTTTTATGTCTTCAAATTATGCCCAGCATCGTTACCATCAAGAACTCTCTTGCCATTGCTTAAGACCTGGCCTACATGCACCCATGCTCGTTGCCGATTACATAGAAGCCGCCCTTAACGTCGCCAAAAAATTTGAGCAACAACGTAATCCCTTGCTTCAAGAGTTTTACCTTCGACGCACACACCATGAAATTATGAACAAAATGTGCGACCCTCTTATACATAATGCTATTCGTAAACAATGTTTAGAGCAGTTATACAAACCTTTATTAGCACTAAAACGGTTTTATAAAGTGCATAACAATACTGCACAATTTTTAATACTTGAGCGTGAAGCTCGTATTCTTAGCCACGAATTCAACCCTTTTTAAGGAGCACACTTATGAGCAACTTTAGAACAGAATCAGACAGCATGGGCGAGCTAAAAGTACCTACTGATGCACTCTATCAAGCGCAAACACAGCGAGCGGTTAATAATTTTGCCATTAGTGGCTTACCTATGCCGAAGCAATTTATAACTGCACTGGCTTATATAAAACAAGCCGCAGCACAAAGTAACTGTGAGCTTGGGCATTTAAGCAAAGCTAAAGCCAATGCTATTGAGCAAGCTTGCCAAAGTATTATTGATGGCGAGCACATTGAGCATTTCCCCGTTGATATTTTTCAAACCGGTTCGGGCACAAGCTCAAATATGAATGCCAATGAAGTTATTGCAACGCTTGCTAGCCGGGTAGGCAGTGAAAGCATTCACCCTAATGATGATGTAAACATGGGGCAAAGTTCTAACGATGTAGTTCCTACTGCTATCGCACTCAGTAGTGCAATAAACGTAGTGTATGAATTACTTCCTTCGCTTGAAAACTTATCGCAAAGCCTGGAAAAGAAAAAAGCTGAAGTAGGCCATATAGTTAAAACGGGCCGTACGCATTTAATGGATGCAATGCCTGTAACGTTTGATCAAACTCTAAGTGCATGGCAGTCACAAGTTAACCATGCCGCTGCAGGAATTAGACATAGTTTAGAGCGTGTATGCGAGCTTGCACAAGGCGGTACAGCCGTTGGAACAGGAATAAATGCAGACCCTAAATTTGCAACAAAATTTACAGAAAACCTGAGTGCCAATGTAGGCATTAGATTTACGCCTAGTAGTAACTTTTTTTATAACATAGGCTCGCAAGACGCCATCGTCGCGCTTTCAGGGCAATTAAAAGTACTCGCTGTCGCACAAATGAAAATAGCGAACGACTTACGCTGGATGAACTCAGGCCCACTTGCAGGTTTAGGTGAAATAGAGCTTGAAGCGCTTCAACCAGGTTCATCTATTATGCCTGGCAAAGTAAATCCTGTTATACCTGAAGCAGCCGCAATGGTAAGTGCACAAGTAATAGGTAACGACGCCACTATTACGGTAGCCGGCCAGGCGGGTAATTTTGAGCTAAACGTTATGCTGCCAGTCATTGCGTATAATATTTTACAAAGCATAGAATTACTTGCCAATAGCGCGCAGGCATTGGGCGATAAAGCCATTGCCAGCTTTAAGGTAAATCAGCCTAATATAGATAAAGCGCTCGCTAAAAATCCAATTTTGGTAACGGCGCTTAATCCGGTGATCGGTTATGAAAAAGCAGCAAAAATAGCAAAGCAGGCTTATAAAGAAGCCCGCCCTATTATTGATGTAGCCGAACAAGAAACTGATCTACCGCGCGAAGAACTCGAAAAATTACTCAACCCTACCAAACTAACGCAGGGCGGACTTTAACAGAACAATTTTTTAGTGCCTTTAATTACTTGATAATATAGTTTTTATTGCCGTAAAAAATGCACAGTGTATGATAGTGATGAATATTTCATCACTATCAAGGTTTTTTATGCGTACCCCATTGTTAGCCATACTTTTACCACTGTGCTTGACTGCATGTTTGGATAAAGAACCCGCTAAAACACAGCAAGTAACAATCACCTCAGAAGCTGAAGCACCAAAGCAAGAGCTACAAAAGCTAAAAGAAAACACTCAATTACAAGAAAATACTAAAAAGAACGTAGTTGCTGAAAAAATACCAAAAGCTGATTTAAAAAACGTTTCAATAGACGATATAAAAGCAGCTAAAACCGAATTAAATACACTAATTACAGATAAACAGTGTGATACAAGCACTCAATGTAGAGTAAATGCAGTAGGTAGTCGCGCATGTGGTGGGCCAAGCAGTTTTGTTGTGTACTCAACAAACGCAGCATCTGAGGAGCAAGTAGCAGCCCTTAGCGACAAAATTACTAAGCTTGAAAGTAGTTATAATTCACAAAAAGGGATGATGAGCATTTGTCAGCATTTAACAACGCCAAGCACGCAGTGTGTTGAAAATAAATGTGTTAAACTTGAAGGCTCAGCGGTAAGTGCATTTTAAGGATAACGTTATGAGTTGTTTACCATCAACAGTTAAACTGTCAATTATAAGCATTGCTAGCAGCATTTTATTACTAAGTGGTTGTGCTAGCACTGTGACGTCAAATGAGCAAAGTAAAAACTTGTCTGACTTGAACTATGATCTGAATAACATGGTGAGTAATAATAGCTGCACCGCTAGCTTTCAGTGCAAAGTCCTTGAAGTCGGCGCACGTGCTTGTGGCGGACCGAGTAAATATGCTGTTTATTCAACGCTAAACACCTCTCAAGAAGAAGCGGAACAGCTTGCTCAACAAATAACAAAACAAGAAAGCATACAAAATAAAGCACAAGGCTTAACTGATTGTTCTCCTGTACTTGAAGTGCAATCGCTGTGTATTAATCAGCAGTGCCAGTCGTTTGATATAAAATAAAAACGGCCACCTTAACTTCAGCGTTAACTTAAATATGGAATTAACGCTGAAATTACTACCACCAATACCACGCAAATACCCGCTTTAATAATGTATTTCATGGGCATTGTTTTAAGCACCCAATATGCATAAATAAAGCGAACAAAATAACTCGCCGCAGTACCAAACAACGCAAAAATAATTAAGTAAGCAATTAAAATAATATTCATAAAAACCTAATTAAATTATTTCACTTTTTATTTTTAGTGTGAGCTATTAATAAATCAGCTACTTGTTGCTTTACGGCTCGCTTGTCATCACTTTGTACATCAAAGCGACTGGCTAGTTGCGCTATTTCATCATCATTTAAATTAAACGATAAACGTTGACGCGTTTTTTTAGACTTTACGTCTAAGCCAAGTATTTTTCGGATCATATCTGATGGAGTTAACTCTTGATCGATCGCTTGTTTTTTTATCAGCTTTTGAACTTCGCTGCTCAGATCAAATGCCATTTGCGTGGCACGTACAGCTTGTTCCTGACGTAACCACTTATCTTTAGCATCACTCACTTAGCATCTCCGGGAAACAAGTCTACAATGTCTGACATTGGACGCGTTAGCGTTAGCGATACTTCGGTTTCACCACCATCCCAAATTTCGATATTTAAACCAAAACCTTCGTTATCTGACGCTAAGCAAATCATTTCACATGGCTCACCACCTTCTTGCTCATAACGAGGCAAAGTTTGGTTGCGGTAGTCTTTATTATGGAAATAACACACATAAGGCGACTCGCTTTGTTGATAGCTTTTAGCTAAAAACTGCATAAAGCGCTCTGGTGTATTTTGCACTGTAATGTGGGTTAACGACTCTTCATCAAAAATACGCGCAAACTCATCAAGGCTAAATATTTCTTCAACTTCGTTTCGCTGAATTTTAATAGAAAAGTTAGCCCACTCTTCGCCGTCATCTTGCTCAATTTGTAAAAATACAACTTGGCCGCTATTTGTCTCAAGTACAAATTCAGTATCGCTACTGTGCTGATATTGGTAAGTCTGAATATCAGTAACACGTAACGTTTCACCTTTTAACCATGCAGGATAGGCAAATGAGTCAATAACGCTAAACATGTCGCCTTTTTTAAGTTCGCTCGGATGATTAAGCTGACGTTCTGGCTCTTTTTTAGATTTGAAAAAATTAAACATAGGAAGGCTGCCTTCTAAGCAAAAAAGGTAACTGAGAAAAACTCGGTTACCTTTTTAAAGTATAAACGTAATGGTTAGCTATTTTGCTTCGCTTTGATACGAGCTAAAATATCAGCGCTTTTTGGACTTGTGTCGCCAATGCCTGCTTCAGCCATTTTTGCTTTTAAGTCATCGCCATTTACGTCTGACTCAAGTTGCTTTGCAGCACCAAGCTGGTCACTTCGATCTTGTTGGCGCTGTTTAATGCGTTCAAGCGATTGACGAGCCGATGTCATAGACGAGCTGTTTGTATTAAGTGTGCTGTTAACAGCCATTGTTGCTTGCTGTACGCTTTCAGTGGTTTTAACCATTGTAAGCTGACGCTGATTCTCTTTGATAGATTTTTCAGCATCTTTAACTTGCTGCTTAAGCGCAACAATGTGATTGCTAAAACCAGATAATACTTGCTCGTTTTCAGCTTTTTCAGCTTCAAAGTCACCAATTTTTTCTGCAATTTCTAATGCTAATGCTTCATTGCCCTTTTCAAGAGCTTGGCCTGCATACGCTTCATGTTCAGCGATTGAAGCATCTACAGCGCTAATTTTACGCTTAGTTTGCATTTCTTTAGCCATTACTTCAGTAAGGCTTTTTTTAGCACGGTGAAGTGCATTTTGCGCATCTGCAATTTCTTGCTCAAAAATACGGATGCCATTTTTGTCTACAATTGCTTCGCCTGCTTCACGAGCGCCGCCACGTACTGCTGTAAATAATTTTTTTAAAATACTCATAATATTAACTCCACTAACTAGCTATTAATCGTTTAAATACAAGGTCACGGCTTCTAGTGCATCGATAGCGTTATCGGCTAATGTCACTAGTTCGTGGGTAACGTCATCTAATGATGAATTTACCGACAGTGCACCAAAAATCGCGTATTTGTTATCGATTTTAGCAAATGCACTCAGTGGAATTGGCACGTTTAAACGTAGTAATGTTTCGTTTAACTCGTTGCGTAATTCACTCTTAACTTCATCTTCGTCAAACAAGTAGCTAATACATAAAAGCTGCTCTTGTGTTTGTGTAACAAAAATTGGAAGTTCATCATTTCCATCAACAATGACTTGTAAAACATCTTGCTCGCCAGGGTTGGCAATCAAGAAAGACTCAAAGTTAGCGCCTTCAGTTTCAAAAGAAGCTAATTTTATTGAAAGTTCATTTAATTCCATGTCTCTGCCTTTTGTCGTTTGACATATTATGTCTGAGTTAAGATTCTCATGGCCGACATATTATGTCAACCATGTTTTATTAGTTTTTATATAATTCGCTTTCTATTTGCCACGCAGTTCGGTAGTAATCATACAACTGACCCGACCCTAACCTATTGACCTCAATACTTTTAACTTTCTCAAAGTAGTGGTTAGGAAATACAAAACTTGCCAATAAATATTCTTTACTAATCCACCTTGATGGCACAGGCATAGCCGTCGCATCATTAATTCGACCACTGGCCGACTGCCCCATTTTAGTGGCTATAGTCCAGCCCCACTGCCCAAACGAAGGTATGTTTTGCTGATATTGCTCAACATACCCAAACCCTGCAGCTTTAACCGTTTTGCCTATACTTAAAAACGCTTTTTTAGCGTGATAAGGTGAGGTTGATTGAACCGCCATTGCGCCATCGGGTGCTAATAGCTGCCGCACATGATTATAAAAGTAGTCACTGTACATTTTATTTAGATCAGGATGGTTAGGGTCAGGTAAATCAATTAAAATAGTGTCGAACTGCTTAGATTGGTCAAGTAGCCTTTCTACTTCTAAAAATGCATCACCCACAATTATATTGGCTCGCGAGTCATGCATTGATTTATTGTTTAACTGTAGTAATCGCTTATTGATGTGCTCTGGCGGCGTAAAGTCACCATCTTTATGACCGAATAAATTGAGTAGTTGCGCGTCTAAATCTATTAGCGTTACTTCACTCACAGGCCATTTTAAAACATCTCTAAGTGCAAGCCCGTCACCACCACCAATTATTAATACACGGTCGTGTCTATTAGAGGCAAGCATTGCAGGGTAAACCAGCATTGAATGATATATTTGCTCATCAATACTTGAGAACTGTAAACGCCCATTTAAATATAAATCGGTAATTGGCTGAGGTTGGTTTTTGCTTAAGCGCTCAGTTAATACTACGTGTTGGTATTTAGTGGCTTGTGAGTAAATTACTTTATCTTTGTATAAAACATTACTTAGATTGTTCATCCAACTACTACCAAATACTAAAATAAAGCCAAATAATGCCAACAGCACTATATGGCAAACTAAAAGTGCCTTAGCAAAGCGCACATGGGTATGATAGCGCCATAAAAATGCGAGCCCTGCGATAATATTAAATAACGCCGTCCATGCTGCAGCTTGCATTATAGGCATTGAGAGCATGATACTTACCCAAATGGCGGCACCAATACCAGCACCAATATAATCGGCACCATAGATAGTCCCTGCGTTGTTTTCTAAAAAACGCCCATAAACGTGCTGACGAATACGCGCTATAAGCGGTATTTCCATACCAATAAATAAGCCCAGTATTAAACCAAAAACATAAGGTAGAAAACGTGACCACTCTTGTAGCTTTTGAAATACGTAACCATTAAGTACAACATCAGGGGGTAAATTAAAAATGCTCGAAAATAAATGGGGAAGAGAATAACTAACTGCTATTACACCCGCTATCGCTAAAATGCAGCCCATGCCAATTAAAGCAATAATGCTTTCTAACCAAGCAAAAGCGGTAAATGCATCTTTAAACCAACGTGCTAAAAAAGCGCCTAAGCCCATTGCTACAATCATAGTACCGATCATGGCGTAAATAGCGCTCTCTACTGAGCCAAGTACACGGCCAGCATAATGAGACAGTAAGTATTCATAAATAAGGCCGCACCCAGCAAGCACGGCCATAACAGTAATAAGTAATATATCGTGCCCAAGTAAGCGAGACTTACTTGGACTAGTTGTGGTTGATGACACTGATTATGCGCCTAGTAATGTTGCCATAGTGATACCTACAGCAAATGATACTGCTGCAGAAATAGTAGCTACACCTACATTTTTTTGACGATTAACTTCATCGGAAATATCGCAACCAGATAAAATTATTTTAATTGTCACTAAGTGCAAAATAATAAATGCAACAAGGCTCACAACAGCGCTAATAGCCCAGTATAGTAAACTCGCATTAATATTATCAGCAGCGTAAGGTGCAACACCCGTTGCTGCTGTAATAGCTAATGCACTACCGACTAAAAATCCAGCGTAACGAATACCCACAGCTAAGTTACCATCAACAATTGCTTGTTGTAGGCAGTCGCCACTTTTATTTGTACGCTTAAATAACTGCACTCGGTACTGGCTAACAAGTAGTAATACAACGCTACCTATAATAAAGGCGGCAATTACAATTGGAAGACCATGCCAGCCATCAGTAGCCACCCATAATAGAGCTGAGCGAATAACGATAGCAACACTGACAACATGGCCAAAATCAATTATTGAAGCTGTAACGTTACCTTTAACGATTTCGTCGTGCAGACTTACCTTACGAAGTGCTACTTTATCTTGAAAAAAGTGACCCAACTTAATAAGTACAATTGCTAATGCGCCATAAGCTAACATTTGCAGTGCTTCTTGTTGCAGTGTTGCAGCAAAAGCTCCGCTACTTACACCCGTTAATACAATCGCCAGCGCCACCAAGCCAGCGGCAAAGCTAATACCAAAGGCAAAGTTATCACGCTCTGTTATTTCATCATTTGCATGTAAGTTTGAAACCCAGCCTTTTATATATTTAAGGCTTACAAATAATAAAACAATAATTGCAAAATCAATCGCCAGCGCTTGCAGCGACCACATAGTTATTCCATTAAATTCATACATATTATTCTAACTCCAACTTTATTCTTTTACTTACCACGGCTCACGCCACGAGAGGTTCTGCTACCACTATCACGCACCGATCCAGAGCTATTGCTATAACTGCTCGAACGAGAATAACTACTGCGGCTTTTTGGTGGCGTATAACTGCTGCGGCTTAAACCTGATGCACCTGTTTTCTTACTCGCATAAGGGCTTGTAAACTGTTTACCTTGGCGTTGGTATGTTTGACGCGTACGTGTTTCTAAAGCGCTTTGGGTTTTAATTTGTTTAGGGCTTGAATAACGTGAACGGCCATAGTCATTGTAATAACTATACTTTCGGCGTTTGCTCCAGCTTCCGTATTCAACACGATCAAATACATCGCCTAAAATACGGTACATTCCGTACCATTGCCAAAAGCTAATACCATTACTATTTGATTGCCAATTACCATAGTTAGGATTACCAACCATCTGGTTACCAACACCCTCACCTTCAGCTTGCTTACTAATTGCACCTACACGTGCTAAAGCACCTTTAGACATATCAGCTAGCATATTGATAGGATCGGTTAACGCATCAGAGAATAGCGTTGGTTTGGCTGCTTCACGCAACAAATCAATACTATGTAGCGTATCTTCATAAGGGGGAATTAAATAAGTACCTTTCACATCTTTAAGTCGCTGTGTTAAACCACTATAAAGTGCGCCTTGGCGCGTTGCATCAAGGGTAATTACATCAACAACCTTTGTAAGTTCTGGTTGTTGTTTTTTAAGAAGCTCGCCATATTCTTTAAGTAATACAGCATTGCGTACGCTTCCATTATCGAGTGCAGTACCAAGCTGAGACAGCTCCGTATCTACCTTTTTAATAGACTCTTGAATTGTTTGTTGCAGCTGCTCTTCTTTAGATTGACAACCCATAAGCACTGCGAACAAACAAAACAGGCTCATAAGTTTCCAAGCTTTAATATTCGACATTCATGTCACCTGATTTACTAAATTAACTTAGCTAGTTTTACACAGGTCACTTATTAAACCAAGAATGAAATTGCAACAAAATGAGAAGAAACGAGAAGCGCTGAGATCTGAGTATAATTTAGTGAAAATATGAAGCTATATCGTGAGGTTAGAATTGAAGTTTAAGTGTTATAAGTGCGCACTTATGGTGATTCTAGCGTCGGGAGTCGCTGCGCTCGCCCTACGTGATGGGTGTTGATGTGAGTGTTATACCAATCTGCTTATATATGGGGTCTATTTAACGTTAAGAAAATTACGCTAGAACTAGGCAAAAATTTTTAT
>NZ_JBBMQY010000036.1:0-15960 GCF_038900255.1 Pseudoalteromonas sp. AS84
GGTCGGCGATGCAGGATTTGAACCTGCGACCCCTTGGACCCAAACCAAGTGCGCTACCAAACTGCGCTAATCGCCGATATTCGTTGTAAATGGGGTGACTGATGGGGCTCGAACCCACGACAACCGGAATCACAATCCGGGGCTCTACCAACTGAGCTACAATCACCGCTATATTTACATGTTTTCAAATGGTGCACCCAGAAGGATTCGAACCTTCGACCCACGCCTTAGAAGGGCGTTGCTCTATCCAGCTGAGCTATGGGCGCATCGAAAACTTCATAGTTTACCAATAAGCTATTCGATTATAATAAATTATAAAAATGGTCGGCGATGCAGGATTTGAACCTGCGACCCCTTGGACCCAAACCAAGTGCGCTACCAAACTGCGCTAATCGCCGAAACTTATTATTGTTAGCGAGTGACCTCGTTGACAACGGGGTGCATAATAGTGATTTGACGGGGTTAGGTCAAACGTTTTTTTAATAAAACCAATCAAGTGCTCATTTTTAGTGCACAATGGTTAAATATTACAATAGTAGGCTGAAATTTAAACTATTTAACAACTCAAATGTTATATACATTAAAAGCAACTTGGCGCTGCTATGCTTTTCTGCGAAAATAGTAGGCACATTATAAAACGAGTTATATAAAGAGTATGTTTTCTTTATTAGCATTTTTACCCCTATTTTATTATGCACTCGTTTTTAGAGTATCGGTATCTAGTTAATTAACCCCAATTAAAGGTCACCCATGACGGCAAACATCATTGATGGTAAGGCAATCGCAAAACAAGTACGTAGCGCTGTAGCAGAACGCGTAAGTGAACGTGTAGCAAATGGTTTACGTGCACCAGGACTTGCAGTAGTGCTCGTTGGACTTGATCCAGCAAGCCAAGTTTATGTTGGTTCAAAACGTAAAGCCTGTGAAGAAGTTGGCTTTATCTCTAAATCATTTGATTTACCAGCAGACACACAAGAGCAAACTCTTTTAGATTTAATTGACGAGCTAAATAATGATGCCGAAGTTGATGGGATTTTAGTGCAGTTACCACTGCCAAAAGGCCTTGATGCTGAAAAGATTTTAGAACGCATTACCCCACATAAAGATGTTGATGGATTTCATCCATATAACATTGGTCGGTTAGCACAGCGTATGCCTGCTCTTCGCCCATGCACGCCTAAAGGTATTATTACATTACTTGATTCAACGGGTGTACGTTATAAAGGGATGCATGCCGTGGTAGTTGGCGCGTCAAATATTGTTGGTCGTCCAATGTCGTTAGAGCTTTTATTAGCCGGTTGTACTACCACAGTGTGCCATAAGTTTACTCAAGACTTAGAAACGCATGTTCGCCGCGCTGACTTATTAGTTGTGGCTGTAGGTAAACCTGAATTTATACCTGGAGATTGGATAAAAGAAGGCGCTATCGTTATCGATGTGGGCATTAACCGTTTAGATACGGGTAAATTAGTCGGTGATGTTCAATACAGTGTGGCTGAACAAAAAGCGCATTTTATTACACCCGTACCGGGTGGCGTTGGCCCAATGACGGTTGCTAGCTTAATTGAAAACACACTTGAAGCATGTGAGAAATATCACAGCTAAGCAGTTAAAAAATAAAAAAAGGGCTGCCATTTGGCAACCCTTTTTTAGTTAAACGTGAATTACTTTGAACGTTTACGCTTTACGCCACGTTGTTTTACCGGCTGAATCTTCAAGTATTACGCCTAATGCATTAAGCGCATCACGTGCTTCATCAGCAGCAGCCCAGTTTTTACTCGCACGTGCTTCATTACGTTTCACAATTAATGCTTCAATTGTCGCAACTTCGTCGTCGTCTTGCCCGCCTTGTAAAAAAGCTTCCGGTGCTTGTTGAGCAACCCCTAGCACTTCACCAAGGCTGCGCAATATAAAGGCTAATTTGCCAGCTTGGCCTGCATCAGTGTCTTTCACGCGGTTTAGTTCTTTAGCAAGTTCGAACAACACAGGTAGTGCTTCTGGTGTATTAAAGTCGTCATTCATTGCTTTTCTAAATTTAGCAACAAACTCATTGCCTTCTAAATCGCACTCTACCGGTTCTACATCACGAAGCGCTGTATAAATACGTTCAAGTGATGAACGCGCTTGGTCTAAATTTTCTTGTGAGTAATTTAGTTGGCTGCGGTAATGGCCTGAAATTAAAAAGTAACGAACAGATTCGGCATCGTATGCTTTTAAAACTTCTCGCACAGTAAAAAAGTTATCTAACGACTTAGACATTTTTTCTTTGTTTACCTGAACCATGCCAGTATGAATCCATGTATTCACATACTTGCCGTTGTTTGCACAGCACGATTGCGCAATTTCGTTTTCATGATGTGGAAACTGTAAATCAGACCCCCCACCGTGAATATCAAAATGCTCACCTAGGTGTTTTGAGCTCATTGCCGAACATTCGATATGCCAACCCGGACGCCCTTCACCCCACGGTGATGACCATGATGGTTCACCTGTTTTTGCTTTTTTCCATAACACAAAATCAAGTGGATCGTCTTTATCTTGAGCCACTTCAACGCGAGAACCTGATTGCAACATCGTTAAATCTTGCTGAGAAAGTGCACCGTATTGCTCAAACGTTGATACATCAAACAAAACATCGCCGTCAGCTGCAACATAGGCATGGCCTTTTTCAATCAAGCGCTTAACCATAACGATAATTTCATCCATATGGCTTGTAACTGTTGGTTCAATATCTGGGCGTAGCATATTTAAACTATCAAAATCTTCATGCATTGCTTTAGTCATGCGCACAGTTAAGTCATTTATTGACTCACCATTTTCGTTCGCCCGTTTAATTATTTTATCGTCGATATCTGTAATGTTACGCACATATTTTAAATCGTAACCAATATGACGTAAGTAGCGCACAATAACGTCAAAACCTACAAAAGTACGAGCGTGTCCAATATGGCAGTAATCATAAATGGTGATACCACACACATACATGTCGATTTTTCCTTCGACCATAGGTTTAAATTGCTCTTTTTGTCGCGTGAGTGTGTTGTATATATTTACCATTTACTTTGAGTCCTTGACTATTTACTTGAACAGTTATGTTACCACTTGAAAAGCCCCTGCTCTAGCGCTTTATAACAAACCAAACATCTACTTTGTTAATCTTAGCCAACTACGATAAAATAGCGCCAATATTTAAACCGGATATAGGAAAACACATGGTTGTTCTACACACTAATTTTGGTGACATCACCATTAAAATGTTTGAGAAAGAAGCTCCAAACACAGTTAAAAACTTTTTAGAGTACGCAAATGCTGATTTTTTCAACGGCACTATCTTTCATCGTGTAATCGATGGTTTTATGGTTCAAGGCGGTGGTTTTGTTCCAGGTATGGAACAAAAAGAAGTAAACGACCCGATTCAAAATGAAGCTAATAACGGCCTGTCTAATAAAGTAGGCACTTTAGCTATGGCGCGTACACCTGATCCTCATTCAGCTACAGCACAGTTTTTCATTAACGTGAACAACAACGACTTTTTAAACCATAGCAGCGAAACATCGCAAGGTTGGGGTTATTGTGTTTTTGCTGAAGTAGTAGAAGGCATGGACGTAGTAAATAAAATTAAAGCAGTTGCAACAGGTAGTACTGGTTTTCACCAAGACGTACCTCTTGAAGATGTGATCATCGAAAGCGTTACTGTTAGCTAATAGCGTTTGCTTACACTATTGTGAGCACTTAAGCGGGCATCTGCCCGCTTTTATTTAATAAAAAATAGACTAACCTATGACTCGCCAAACTTACTTTATTGCAGATTTACACCTAAGCGAAAACCGCCCCGACATCAGCGCTGCATTTTTTGACTTTTTAAATACACATATACTAAATAAAGATGTAGATGCACTTTATATTTTGGGTGATTTTTTTGAAGTTTGGGTTGGAGATGACTACATTACTGCTCTGAGTGCCGATGTAGCAAAACATTTAAGGTCCATTAATGATGGTGGCACACCTGTTTACTTTATCCATGGCAATCGTGATTTCATTATGCGCAAGCAGTATGCAGACATGGCCGCAATGACATTACTCGATGAACAAACAGTCATTGATTTATATGGTACGCCTACCGTAATTTTACATGGCGACGAAATGTGTACTCAAGATACTGAGTATCAAAAATTTCGTAAAAAGAGCCGTGGTTGGTGGTGGCCAAAATTGATGCTTGCAATGCCGCTTTGGTATCGTAAAAAAATAGCGCGTAATGCCCGCGAAAAAAGTAAATTAAGCCAGGCTGATAAACCTATCGAAATTTTAGACGTTGTCGATGAAGCTGTACTTGCAACCTTTGCCAAACATAACGTTACGAATATGATTCATGGTCATACTCACCGCCCTAATGTTCATACGTATAAAGTTAATGAACAAACACTTACTCGAACAGTGCTAGGTGACTGGTACACCCAAGGCTCTTATTTAGTCGTTACCCCTCAATCACAAGAATTAATTAGCACGCCTTTCGCATAATTTAAAATTCTGACTATTATTTATCTATACATTTGAATAATAGTGAGAGGTTTAATGATTAAGCTGTTAATTTTCATCGTAGTAATTGCCATTCCAACAAAAGTATTTAGCGAACAAACATGGCAAATTGTTACTGAAAACTACCCTCCCTATTTTAGCGAAAACTTACCCAATAATGGTTGGTTATATGAAATAGCCCGATCAGCACTTAAAACACAAGGTATTAATAGCGAAGTAGAGTTTACGACATGGAATCGCGCTTTAAAGCTATTAGAAAAAAACAGAAAAACAGCTATTTTAGGTGCTTTTTATTCATTAAAAAGAAATGAAGTTTTTTACTACTCCCGTCCACTTGCAGTTGCTCACTCAGGAGTTTTTAAGCGAAAAGAAAGTATTATTAATTTCGATGGTACAGTTCAATCATTAACTCCTTATAGTATTGGTATAGAAGACAATGCCGTTGTAAGCCAAGAGTTCGCTAGAAATACGGATCTGGCAATAACGTCCACTAAAAGCCTTCCTACAAGCTTATATTTACTACAACAAGGGCGTATTGATTTAGTCGCGGGTACTAAAGAGGTTGGAAAATATTGGCTTGAAAACACTAAAACCGAAGATTCGGATGATAATAATATTGAGTATTTATCGCCAGATCTTGCTTCTCATAAACTATATTTAGTTGTCTCTAAATCAAATTATAGGGCCAAAGAATACTTACAAAAATTTAATAGAGGAATTGATATAATAATTAACAATGGTCGCATTGCTAAAATTATGAAAAAACATAATTTCAGCAATCAGAAAATAGCAGAGTATATTAATTTTTTAAAAGAAAATGAGAGTATTTAAACAGTAGGAATACCGCTATGAAATTTAAAATCAGTATCAGTTGTAGAAATTAACTCTTTTTCTTTTTCACCAAAAAAGTTTACGCGTTCGGTAATATCAAAATCAGCAATTTCTTGCGCTAAAGTTAAATAATCTTGGTAATGACGCGCTTCTGAACGTAACAACGAAATATAAAAATCACCTAAGCGTTTATCAACATGCGGTGCAAGCTTTGCAAAACGCTCACACGAACGCGCCTCAATATAAGCGCCTACTATTAGCTTATCGACTAATGCATCAGGCTCGAACGTTTTAACATGACGAAGCATACCTTTTGCGTAACGACATGGTGTAATACTACGATATTCAACACCGTACTCGTCCATAATTTCGAGAACTTGATAAAAATGATGTAGCTCTTCTTTTATCAGCAAAACCATTTTATCGATTAGCCCTTGCCCATATGGAGAACTCGATTTAGGAATTATGGATTTAGTTAGCTTATTTTTAGCTGCCAGATCGCGCCAATTACCTTCTCGTTTATAAATAAGCGTTTCAAATGGCTTTAGCCACTCGAGTAATGCATCACTACCCTCTTTATCTACCGCGTATTTACGTATTAAAAACATCGCACTTTGAGCTGCTTTTAATTCACAAATTAAGTGATCTATTAAAATGACTGATAAGTTTTCTTTTTTAATTGCTTGCCGCACCCACTGCTCTGGGGTGGTACACAATAAAAAGTTATTAATCGGCTCTAAAAGTTGGCTATGTGGCACGTCGACTGCTCATTACTAAATAAATTTGATAGACCGTTATTTTAACACGAAATTTTGTTTGGGATAAATCAAAGCACTCACCGACTTGATAATGTTAATAGCTAGTTAACTTGACTTTGCAAAATAAGTGAACCATAACTGTACAAAGACTGTATAAAAATAAACCAACCAAAACAGTAATACGTTCCTTTTATGGAGTAAGCACTATGATATTGAATCACCTCTGGGGCATTTATGCTCATCCACTTGAAGAATGGCAAACAATAGATAATCGCCATGAAAGTTTAACCTATAGTTTGTCACATATTTTATTGATTGCTTTATTCCCTTCAATAATGGGCTACTACTCATCTGTTTATCTAGGGTGGAGTATAGGTGCCGGCGATCCCGTATTTTTAACACACGATAGTGCTCTGCTAATTGCAGGTGCAATGTATTTTGCTTTAATAGCAGGCGTATTCGCATTGGCTTATTTAGCCCATTGGATGGCCGTTACATTTGGTTCTAAACCTACATTTACACAAACACTTGAACTTGCAGCATATACTGCAACGCCAGTGTTTATGTCAGCACTCGCCGCTTTTTGGCCTGTACTTTGGTTTGTAGTTTGCGCTGGAATTATTGCACTAGCTTACTCGGTCTATTTACTCTATACCGGCGTACCTATACTTATGCATATCCCCGAAGAGCGTGGCTTTATTTACGCCAGCTCGGTAGTAACGTGTGGATTAATATTACTGGTTATTATTTTAGCTGTAACAGCGATGCTTTGGACAAATGGGATTGTTAGCCCTATGTTTACTTAATAAAGAGTCGTGTTTGATAGAAATATTCCCTTTCTTTCCTTCGCAAAAAAGGAGCTAATTAGCTCCTTTTTTTATATTTAATAGTTTTTATCAATAACCATTAATCAGCTTCGTTTTCGTCTTGGTTGTGTATTTCTAAACTTGAAGACATCGCACTTTCGCGGGTGCTTTTTGCTGAATCGTTACGTAGCTTATCAATTCGATTTAAATAGTTTTGATCAATATCGCCAGTAATATATTGGCCATCAAATACTGAAGTTTCAAACTTAGTAATTTCAGGATTTTCTTGGCTAACTGCTGCAATTAAATCTTTTAACGATTGAAAGATTAAACCGTCAGACCCTATGCTTGCATTAATATCTTCTACTTCACGTCCGTGAGCAATAAGCTCAGCTGCTGAAGGCATATCAATACCGTACACATTAGGGAAGCGTATTTCAGGTGCCGCTGATGCAAAGTAAACGTTTTTAGCACCAGACTCTCGGGCCATTTCAACAATTTGTGCTGATGTTGTACCACGAACAATTGAGTCATCAACCAATAATACATTTTTACCTTTAAATTCTCGATCAATTGCGTTTAGCTTTTGACGCACTGACTTTTTACGCATTTCCTGACCAGGCATGATAAATGTACGTCCAATATAACGGTTTTTAACAAAACCTTGGCGATACGGTAAATCAAGTACACGTGCAATTTCCAGCGCTACATCACATGAAGTTTCTGGAATTGGGATAACTACATCAATATCTTTGTCTGCCCATTCGCGTGCAATTTTTTCGCCTAGTTTAGTCCCCATATTTACACGTGTTGCATACACAGACATACGGTCTATTGTTGAGTCAGGTCGAGCAAAATAAACAAATTCAAAAATACACGGCGAGTAAGATGCCTTATCAGCACAACTAAGTGAATGGAATTCACCCTCTTCTGTAACATATATAGCTTCACCAGGTGCAACATCACGTACAAACTCAAAACCATCCGGTTTCAACGCAACGCTTTCTGAGGCAAACATGTACTCAGTACCTTTTTCGGTTTCGCGTTTACCAAATACAAGTGGGCGGATACCATTAGGGTCGCGAAAAGCAACAATGCCATGGCCGATAATCATAGCAATCGTTGCATAGCCACCGCTTACTTTATTGTTTACTTCGGTTACCGCAGTAAAAATATCTTCAGGGTCTAAATGCAACTTATCAGACTTACTTAATTCATGTGCCATGATATTAAGTAAAATTTCAGAGTCTGACGTTGTATTAACGTGACGACGTGCTTCTGAGAATAACTGCTCTTTTAAAGCTTCTGCATTAGTAAGGTTGCCATTATGGGCAAGCGCTATACCAAACGGTGAGTTAACATAAAAAGGTTGTGCTTCAGATGAGCTTGAAGATCCTGCTGTAGGATAACGCACATGGCCAAGGCCAATTGTACCTTGGAGTCGTTTCATATGACGGGTGTGAAAGGCATCTTTCACAAGGCCATTTGCTTTGCGTAAGCTAAACGTATTATTCTCAATGGTAATGATACCCGCGGCATCTTGACCACGGTGCTGCAAAACAGTTAAGCCATCATAAATCGCCTGATTCACAGGGGATGTTCCGACTATTCCAACGATACCACACATGTAATTTATCCTCGCCGATTAACGGTTTACTGAATTTAAAAAGCTCGAGTTGTTTTCTAGGTACGAAAAGAACCATTCAACTACAAAGCCAAATTCTGGAATCAAAATAGAATTGCCCCACCAGTGCGTATTGGGTGCACCAGTAAAAGCATCAAGAAAGAAGAGTAACGCGCTCACGACCAACACGCCTCGTAGAGCACCAAACACTATGCCAAAAACACGGTCGGTACCCGATAAACCAGTACGATGTACAAGCTCACCTAAAATATAGTTTAGTAAACCGCCTAACAGTAGCGTCGCAAAGAATAATATGGCTATGGCCGCAGCATTTCTTAAAAGGGGTTCAGAAATGGTTGTTAGGAAGGAAGCTAAATATTGGTAAAATAAGCTAGAGATGATAAAGGCGCCAGCCCATACCGCTAATGACATTGCTTCTTTTACAAAGCCGCGTATTAAACCGATGATGGTAGACAATGCAATGATGCCAATAATGGCGTAATCAACCCAGATCATAAGAACCAATTAGTCGCTAATTTGGGGCGCATTCTATACCCAAACATCGTTAGTATGCAAGTTTAAACGGGAGATTACTGGGTTGTAGTCAATACAAAAAATTAACATTATAGAATGGGTATTATGAGATAAAGATAATGATAAAAACAAATATAAATAAACAAAAAAGGCTTGTGATACAAGCCTCTTTATAATTATTTTGTAACTTCGTATTGCGTAACTTTACCATTCAATTTAGTAAGCTCTTTCAGCTGGGGAAGCTGCTTTTGTAATTCATTTTTATCAAGCGAAGGACCAACAAATACCTTGGTTAACGTCCCATTTGGGGTTTTAATCGGTTTAGTAAATGTTTTAAACCCTTCAACTTTTAATTTAGCCTGTAATGCTTTTACATTTGCAACATGTGAAAAACTACCTAATTGAATAACGTAAGCCATACTTGTTAGGTTTTCATCACTTTTACGAGGCGCAATAGGTTTTGATTTAGCTTGAACAGGCGCTTTTGTAATTGGTGTAGCTTTAGGTTCAATAGTCGCTTCAACAACTTTATTCTCTACAGCGTAGTCACTCTCATCCATAGCATTTTGCTGCTCAAAAGCTTCATCATCAGCTTGAATATCTTCAATTTCATCTTGTTTTAGTGGTTCAGCATTAGCCATGTTTTCATCAATTGACTCTTGAAGATCGATTGTTTTGAACTCAGGGCTATCAGGAATCGCTTTAAAGCCTTCTTTATAATGCACTTTTTCGCCATCGAGTATATTAGGGATAAACACAATTGCTGCGATCACTACTATACTTGTTCCGACTAAGCGATTAATAAAACTTGAGTTCACCGACATCCTCTCTATTTTTTAAAGTAATTAATAGCGCCGGCCACTGTAAAAAATGAACCAAATACAATCAACATAGTATCACTTTGTTGTTTTGGTAAAATTACACTTAGTGCCTGTGCCACACTATCATAGCTATTGATAGTATTATGATGAGATATACCCTGCAGCGCATTTTGTAAATTACTTGCAGTGTCGCCTCGGGGGCCACTTAAACTAGCTAATGACCACTCATCGACCAAGTGACTTACTTCTTTAAGTACACCTGCTTTATCTTTATCAGCAAGCATAGCGGCTAATGCATGAATTTTAAAGCCTTTATCTTTATAGCTTGATAACTTATTGGCTAAATAACGTGCCGACTCAGGGTTATGTGCTACATCGGTAAAGACTAAAGGCTCAGTACTTAACTGCTGAAACCGCCCTTCTACAACTAAATTAGCGAGGCAACTTCGTATGACTTGCTCACTAGGTAATAAGCTTAAAACACTTAGTGCAGTTAACGCCGTTGCTGCATTTTGACATGGTATTGCTGGCTTATCTATTTCAAGATTATGTTCTTTATATTGCCAATTAAAGCTCTCAGCATTTTCTTTGAAAATAAAGTCACTGCCCGACAACGTCATATTGGCATTAATTTCTTTGCCATAATCAGTCATTGTGTGAGGAATATTTAAATCCCCTATAATAGCAGGCGTATTTTCACGAAAAATACCGGCTTTATCATAAGCCACTAACTCTCGTGTATCACCTAGGTACTCTTTATGATCTAAATCGATGGTGGTGATCACGCTTGCAAAGGGAGTTACTATATTTGTAGCATCAAAGCGCCCACCTAGACCCACCTCTAGTAATACATAATCGACGCTGCAGCGTTTAAAAATTGCCAACGCACCCAAAGTACCGTATTCAAAATAAGTAAGAGGAGTGTCTTTACGGCCTTGCTCAAGCTGGTGAAAAGCATCTATATGGAATTGGTCTGCCAGTTCTTCGCCATTAACTCGTACACGCTCGTTATAACGAATTAAATGAGGAGATGCGTAAGTACCCACGCTAAACCCCTGCGCTAGCAATAGCGACTCTAAGCAACGTGCAGTGGTGCCCTTACCGTTTGTACCGGCAATAAGAATAATTTTACTTGGGGTGTTTAAAAGGCCAATATTGTTGGCAACATTAGCAACTCGTTCTAACCCCATTGCAATGTTAGCTGGGTGAACACTTTCTAAATAAAAAAGCCAATCATCAAGGCTTGATGATTGGCTAGGAATTGATTTTGTCATAGCGTGTAATCAATAAAGCTGAAATTTACGCTACTCTATGCTCTTGTTCCGTAGAAGGCAAGTTCATAAATTTAGCTAAAATGCGTGCAAGGGTATCGCGCATTTCACGGCGGTCAATAATCATGTCAATTGCACCGTGTTCTAGCAAAAATTCACTACGCTGAAAACCTTCTGGTAATGTTTCGCGAACAGTTTGTTCAATAACACGAGGACCTGCAAAACCAATTAACGCTTTAGGTTCAGCAACGTTAATATCACCCAGCATAGCAAGTGATGCCGATACACCACCCATTGTTGGATCGGTCATTACTGAAATAAATGGAAGACCTTTTTCAGTCATTTTTGCAAGTGCAGCGCTTGTTTTAGCCATTTGCATAAGCGACATAAGCGCTTCTTGCATACGTGCTCCGCCTGATGCAGAAAAACAAATAAGCGGCATGTTATGCTCTAAACATTGATCAACAGCATCAACAAAGCGAGCGCCAACAACAGAAGCCATTGACCCCCCCATAAATGAGAATTCAAATGCTACCGCTGCTACCGGAATACCTTTTAATCGGCCTTTCATAGCTACAAGTGCATCTTTTTCACCACTTGCTTTTTGCGCTGCACTGATACGGTCAGAGTACTTTTTAGAATCTTTAAACTTAAGAATGTCTTTAGGCTCATGTTGTGTACCAAGCTCTTGACGATCACCTTCATCTAAAAAGTGCTCTAGGCGCTTACGGCCACTAACACGCATGTGGTGGTCACACTTAGGACATACGTTTAATGACTTTTCTAATTCAGCTTTATATAAAATTGAATCACACGATGTACACTTAGCCCAAACACCTTCTGGGATTTCTTTACGACCTGATGATTTTGTCGTTTTAGGTAAGATTTTTTCTAGCCAACTCATTTGCAACTCTCTTAATACTGTTCTGTGTCGCGAGCCTACTAATAGCAATTAGCAGACAAATTTTTTCAATTAAAACATGAATTACACTAACGCGGTATAAAAAACTGGTCTTAGTAGTTCAAAGTGCTTATAAAAAGTACTTATACCACATCTATATCAGGCAAAAATAAAGGGCCTAAAGGTGTTTGAGGAATATTAAATTGCTCAGGGTAGTCAACATCCACTAAATACAAACCAGCGGCCTTAGCGGTAGCACTGGCCTTTGCGCGTTCTTTACAATCAAGTAGCTCTTTTATCCATATAGGTTGTTGTTTATGTAAACCAACATCCATTAAGCTGCCTGTGATATTACGTACCATATGATGTAAAAATGCATTCGCTTTAATATCAATAATAACGTAAGTACCTTGGCGCTGTACCGACAGATGATGAATTGTTCTTGTCGGTGTATTCGCTTGGCAATGTATAGCCCTAAAAGAGGTGAAATCGTGTTTACCTATTAAATACTGACACGCCTCTTGCATCTTTGTTTCATCAAGATGATGATGAAAATGCGTAACACCCTCGTTTAATACAGCTCCTCGTAGGGGGGAGTTATAAATAACATAGCGATAACGACGGGCTGTAGCACTAAAACGGGCATGAAAGTCATCAGCAACCGGTTGGGCAAAGCGAATAGCAATATCTTTAGGCATTAAAGTATTCATACCTAGTGTAAATGCGACCATATCGCGATCGGCTTGCGTTTCAAAGTGTATTACTTGGCCTGTACCGTGCACACCAGCATCTGTACGCCCTGCACATATAACCTCAACAGGATGATTACAGATACGCGACAACGCTTTTTCTACTTCTTGCTGTACGCTATTTACATGTGATTGACGCTGCCAACCACTGTAACGTGCGCCGTTGTATTCAACTCCAAGTGCTACTCGCATAATTACCGTTTTACCTACTGTGCTAATGAACGAGGCATTTTATGCTATCTAACGATGCAATAAAAGGAGACCTGTCGTAATCAAACCAATACACATAAAAAAACCCGTATTTAGCTGAGCCAGATACGGGTTCTTATAAACATTTTAATTATTTTATTTTAGTTTAGCTTTTAAGCTAAGTGCTTCCTCTTGAACTTCTTCAGGACCTTTGTTAATGACATCCTCAATGACTTTAAGCGCAGAATCAAAATCATCAATTTCAATATAGGCACGCGCTAAATCAAGTTTAGCTGAGTAGCCACCACTTTCAGCATCAACATCCGTCGGATTATCACCGGCAAGTAATGCATCAAACTCACTCAAACCGACATCCATATTAACGTCGGTGTAAGGTTCATGTTCAAGTTCAGCGTCGTCACTTTCTTCTAATAATGAATCAATATCTACAAATTCATCATTATCAAACTGCTCAACCTCACTACTTTCAACAAGTGACTCTTTTGTAGTTAATGGGTCATCTGTCTCTAAGTCTTCTTTTAACAAGCTGTCAAAGTCAACATCAAATTCACTGCTGTCATCAACACTTAACTCTTCAGGCTCTGCTAACTCACTAAGTAATGAATCAAAATCAGTTTGCGTTAAATTTGACATAAACTCTTCATCAAGTTCGTCGTCAGAGCTAATATCAGTGCTACCCACTTCATCTAAGCTTGTTAACTGTGCTTCGCGCTCTACATTTGTTTGCTCTTGCGATTCGTCTGATAACTCATCAGTTAGCGCTTGCTCTAAACTATCTTCGTCAAATTCAGCATCTAATTCAGAAAAATCATTTTCAATTAAAATCTCATCATCAAAATCATTTTCTAAACCATCTAAATCAGCATCTGTCATAAGCACATTTGCTAAATCTTGCTCAGCCTGACTAGAAGCTATTCCCGGTGCCTCACCATCTAAATCATCCCCTTGTAATTCTTCAGGGGTAAATGGCAACTCACTTTCTAATGTTTCTTGAACTTCATCAAGGTTAAGAGGTTTGGTGTCATCTTCTATACTTGGTGGTTCAACAGAATCAACCTCATCATTAATTTTTTGGCGTAATTCATCATCAAGTGACTCATCTTCAATCTCAGTTTCTAATTCAGAGAAGTCATTATCAATTAATAGTTCATCATCAAAATCATCTTCTAAACTATCTAAATCACCATCTGCCATAAGCGCATTTGCTAAATCTTGCTCAGCCTGACTAGAAGCTATTCCCGGTGCCTCGCCATCTAAATCATCCCCTTGTAATTCTTCAGGGGTAAATGGCAACTCACTTTCTAATGTTTCTTGAACTTCATCAAGGTTAAGAGGTTTGGTGTCATCTTCTATACTTGGTGGTTCAACAGAATCAACCTCATCATTAATTTTTTGACGTAATTCATCATCAAGTGACTCATCTTCAATCTCAGTTTCTAATTCAGAGAAGTCATTATCAATTAATAGTTCATCATCAAAATCATCTTCTAAACTATCTAAATCACCATCTGCCATAAGCGCATTTGCAAGATCTTTCTCTGTTTGACTAAGTGCTACTGCATTTTCATCATCTAATGCTTCTTCTTTGGGTTCTTGCGACTCAAACGATGGCTCACTCTCTAATAATGGTTGAGCGTCGTCTAATTCAAGTTCAGGGTACTCATCGAGTTCTTCACTTGGCGTTACAAGCTCGCTATCAAGCTGATCTTCAGTACTTGTAATATCTGAGTCATCGTCGCCTGCTAGCGGATCGTCACCAAGGTCTACTTCTATTTCTTCAAGGTCATCATCAAGCTCGTCTAAAGACCAATCAGGTGTTTCTAAATAGTCATCATCTGTAGTTTGCTGTAGCTCATTTAAAAGCTCATCAACGCTCTTTAAAGTATCATCTGTATATTCTTCAAGTGCATCTTCAGGATCAAGAAGCGACTCTGATGTGTCTGAAAAATCATCTACGGTAATATCTATAAGCTCAGGCTCTTCTAAAAGTTCAGGCTTTTCTTCAAGCTCTGGCTCTTCTAAAAGCTCTGGTTCTTCTAAAAGCTCTGGTTCTTCTACAAGCTCTGGTTCTTCTACAAGTTCTGGTTCTTCTACAAGCTCAGGTTCTTCTAAAAGCTCTGGCTCTTCTTCAAGTTCAGGCTCTTCTTCAAGTTCAGGCTCTTCTTCAAGCTCAGGCTCATCGCTAAGCTCAGGCTCATCGCTAAGCTCGGGCTCTTCTACAAACTCGGGCTCTTCTAAAATTTCAGGTTCTTCTAAAAGCTCTGGTTCTTCTTCAAGTTCTGGTTCTTCTAAAATTTCAGGTTCTTCTACAAGCTCCGGTTCTTCTAAAAGCTCTGGCTCTTCTTCAAGCTCTGGCTCTTCTTCAAGCTCTGGCTCTTCTTCAAGCTTAGGCTCTTCTTCAAGCTCTGGCTCATCGTTAAGCTCTGGCTCTTCTGCAAGCTCAGGCTCTTCTTCAAGCTCTGGTTCTTCTACAAGCTCTGGCTCTTCTGCAAGCTCTGGCTCATCGTTAAGCTCAGGCTCTTCTGCAAGCTCGGGCTCTTCTGCAAGCTCGGGCTCTTCATTTAATGATGAAGCAAGCGACTCAATATCATCAACATTTAATTCTTCTTGAGCATCTGCTAAATCCTCAACTGAGTCTGCCAATGCATTATCAATTTCTGAATCTCTTACATCTGAATTTTTTAGTTCATCGTCAATTAGGTTATCTATATCGTCTAAATCAAAGTCGTCACTTTCCTCAACTAAAGATTTATCTGCTGTATCAACTGCGGCCTCATCAATTAAACTATCTATGTCGTCTAAATCAAAGTCGTCGCTTTCCTCAACTAATGAATCATTTGCTGTATCAACTGCGGCCTCATCAATTAAACTATCTATGTCGTCTAAATCAAAGTCGTCACTTTCCTCAACTAATGAATC
>NZ_JBBMQY010000037.1:0-14615 GCF_038900255.1 Pseudoalteromonas sp. AS84
TGTAGATGTAGATGTAGATGTAGATGTAGATGTAGATGTAGATGTAGATGTAGATGTAGATGTAGATGTAGATGTAGTTGCTTGTTCTGGTTGTATAACTGTTATTTGTGGATTTTTAACCTGTGGTTTAGTTTCATTTTGCGTATCGACACTCTGCCACTTGCTAAGTGAATTTTCAAAATCATCAATAAGTAGCCAATCGCTTGACGTGCTTTTTTGAATGGTTGAACATGCTGATAGCATGCTAAACAAACATAGAATTAAAATGTGTTTGGAAGACATAATTGGCTCTCGTAATATTATTGATATTTGGTTAACCAATTTAAATTTTGGCTATAGTTTTTATTGAGGGTTATGTAACCAATTTAATGTTTTTATGTCAATCATTAAAGCAATACGTAATGGCGTGGGAACTGCGAAGATATAAAAATTATTATTCCATTCAAAAAATTAACCAGTAAACTTATCCATTAAATCAACTCAGCAAATTTCAGCTGAGTTTAAAATAATTTAATAGTTAGGATGTTATATGTATACGGGTTCGTGTTTGTGCGGTGAAGTAAGGGTTGAAGTGTCGGGTAGTATAACCAGCATTATTCATTGTCATTGTTCACTGTGCAGAAAAAACAGCGGGACTGCATTTGCAACCAATGGCTTTGTAAATACAGATGACTTTATAATAACTAAAGGACAAGAGCAGCTGAGTGAATTTAGTTTTAAACCAGGGCGCACTCGTTACTTTTGTAAATGTTGCGGCTCGCCAGTTTACAGTAGCAATAATGATGACAAAAGCAGAATACGAATTCGTTTAGGAATATTCGATAGCGATATTACTGAGCAGGTTTTATCGCATAATTTTGTTACGTCTAAAGCTAACTGGGAGCAGCTAGAAACAAGCTTACCGTGCTATGAAAAACATGAACCTGGGCGGTAACGCATTTTATTCAATGTGGTAAATACTGTTAATACTTTTATAAAGGTTTGGCGCAAAATTTATAAAAACAGGTGAGTTTTGTATTTCATCAACGTTTATGTGCATTAATGTTTGCTGGCTTAGTATGATTACTATATTTTTGTATTCGTTAAACTCTATTATCGCTAAGCACTTAAAATGTTGCCTTAAAAGTACTAAAAGCATTTGCAGCTCTTTGCCAGTTTGCGGGTTTAAATTAATGATTACTTGAGTACTTGGCTCACTACAGCGGTTTATGTTTTGCCAAAAGCTATCGCTGGTTAAAAAAGGCTGGTGATATTCACCACTAAAAATATCGATAGTGATCACGTTAAAGTGATCAGAGCATTGCGAAATATATTGCTCGGCGCATTGTAAATAGCTGCTGTGCTTAATTGGTAACTTAAAGTGCTGAGCAGCAATTAAAGCAATGCTTGGGTTTATTTCTACCGTCTTAAATGTATTTATAGTCTTTATGTAAGGCGTACTACTTTGCAAGTGATACATAATTCGCTCAAACCCTGCAGTGCCTAAACCTAGATTTAATATGTTTAGTGTATCTACCGGTTTAAGTAAAAACAGCAGCATGCACTGGTTTACAGGTACGATTACTTGCTCAGGGTGTGTTAGGTTCATTACACCTTGAATAGTTATGTCATCATTGGCCTTTTGTGCAAGGGTTAGCCAACGATATTCTTTATTTTGGTACACACATACGGGACCGTATGCACTTTGCTGCGATTCAATAAGGTTACTTTTAACTGTATCTTCTTTTAGCTGGCGCATAACTTAAACTATTTATATAAACACAATGATAGTGTGCCATGAAAAACACACTTTATAATAGATTATTGTGTAACAAGGTTTGTAATTTAACCTCTAAATATAATATTGTATTAGCAATTAATTAGTTAGACGTTATTCAAGGATTGAAAATGGGATTAATTTTAGGGCCTGCTGTTTTGGCATGGTTTGCAGTATTTATCTATTCTTTACGATTAGGGTATGTGCTTATTTATAAAAACATGAGCGCACTGACTACAGTGACTACTTTTGCAATTGGTATTATTGGTCTGTTGGCTTTTATGACGTATGGATATAGGCAGTTTGTAAACAACACCTCTGTTTGGGCATTTGAGATCCCAAGTTATTTTTTATTTAGCAAAATTGCTTTTATAGGTGTCTTGAGTGGTTTTTTACTTAACTACTATATTAATCCTGAAAATAGTTCGGAATTTTTGAGCTGTTTAGCATTTGTATTAATATTTATGTTTTCTGCTGGTGTGCTTGCAAGCTTAGGGGGACATGAGGCCTTTTTAAAAGAATTTGATATTAAAACCACTTATTAAAAATATGCATAATAAATTTTGGCCAGTACCCATTCAAGGTAGTGGGCTTTTTACTATCCTAGTAACCTCTTGTAAATGCGCTTTAGCGTGCTCCTTTCTGCATCTACCTCAAATGTATTGCCATAAAATCTTACTTAGGTAATGGTTACACTATAATAATTAGGAGCTAATAGATGCTTAAAACACCTTTGAAAATCACAACTACGTTACTTAAATTTACTGCAATTGCAGGTGCCTGCACACTTGCATTATCAGCACATGGTGAAACACAATTACAATATACCGACCAACAAAAGTTACATGACATAGCAAGTGAAGTGTCGGCTACCCGTATTGGTAGTGATATTCAAACGCTGGTGGATTTTGGTACTCGTCATACGCTTTCAGATACTAAATCGGATACTCGAGGTATTGGTGCGGCTAGGCGCTGGATAAAAAAAGAATTTGAAAAAATATCGGCACAGTGTGGTGGTTGCCTGGAAATTATTGAAGTAAAGGACACTATATCGGGCGAAAAACGCATTCCTAATCCTGTTGAAGTGGTTAACATAGTGGCTATTCAACGCGGATCAAGCGAGCCTAATCGAATGGTGATGATGTCGGGTGACATAGATTCACGTGTAAGTGATGTTATGGATTTTACTAGCGACTCTCCTGGCGCAAATGATAATGCATCAGGTGTAGCTGGTGTTATAGAAGCTGCTCGTGTTTTAAGTAAATACAAATTTAATGGTTCGGTAGTTTACGCGGCGCTTTCGGGCGAAGAGCAAGGTTTGTTTGGCGGTAAAATATTAACTGCTTATGCACAAAAGCATAACTGGCAAGTTCATGGCGTTTTAAACAACGATATGATTGGCAATATTACCGGTATTAATGGTGTAACTGATAACACGACTGCACGCATATTTTCAGAAGGTACCCGTGTTGTTGAAACTAAAAAGCAAGCTAATACTCGTCGCTTTACAGGTGGTGAAGTTGATTCTGCGAGTCGTAATTTAGCTCGCTACATAGACACTATTGCTGACAGATACATTCCTAATTTAGATACAATGCTTGTATATCGATTAGATAGATTTGGCCGTGGTGGGCATCATCGTCCATTTAATGACGCAGGTTTTGCAGCCGTGCGTATTATGGAAACTAATGAGCACTACGATCGTCAGCATCAAGATTTACGCACTGAAGATGGTGTTGAGTATGGTGATACTATTGAAGGTGTTGATTTTGATTATACGGCTAAGCTAACCTCACTTAATGCGGTAACTATGGCGTCTATGGCGTGGGCACCCGCACCGCCAAAAGAAGTTAAAATAACGGGCGCTGTTACTGCTAACACTTCTTTCTCATGGGCGAAAAATGATGACGAGAACATTGCTGGATATAAAATTTATTGGCGTTATACGAGCGAGCCGCAATGGCAGTTTAGTAAATACGTGGGTAATGTTTCAAAATATACACTTGAAAATGTGGTAATTGATAATTATTACTTTGGTGTAGCTTCTGTTAGTAAAGACGGTGTTGAGTCACCAGTCGTTTTTCCGGGTGATGTAGGTTCGTTTGATCACAATATAAAATAATAGTTTGCCTAAAAACACAGCAAACAGAGAGCTTTAAGGTGCAAATGGGAGTTTTATGCTTGCACCTTATTTACTAAGCCCTTAGAGTGTAAAAAAAAGAAGTAAAAGGTTATTAAAAATGGAACAACAAGAAAAAAAGCCGTTAACAGCAAAAGAGCAAGTTATAACTGATGAGCAAAGAATGCAGTGGCAACGGGAATGTTTTCAAGCAGCGCAAAAGCATTTAGCCGAAAAAGGCATTATGCCAAAATCAGTAGTTGATAAAGACAGCCGATTTTTAGCACCACTTTGTGCAATGTGGAAATTTAAAGCCCAGAACGGTAAAACATATTGGGTAGTTACAGGGCGATTACCTACAGATCATGCTGAGGTAAGTGCAGCTACAGATGCTCGCGATGCAATGCGTTATTTTTCATTGCAGTGGCAATTAAAAGCGGATCAAATTATGAGTACAGGCGCGCGTGATAAAACTCAGGTAGATTTTGCTAACTTACTTATAAATAGAGCACATGGCTTATACGAAATGTATGATAATGAACCACTGTGGGCTAATGAACCAAAGTAGTTTAGGTAACTTAAGTTTAGTTTAAAATAATAATGTGGAGGGCGGTAGTTTATTTATTGCCCTTTTCTTTATCTAATGAACAAGTGTGAAGGGGGTTGTTTTAAACGCTGAAACAGGGCATTGCATGCGTTGCCTAGGTATTCCCGCTTCCATGAAAACATTTCCTTGTTGAATAAAGCCATTTCGCTTAAAACGCTCTACCTCATTTAAAATACAATTAATGCTTACTTCTTCTATACCTTGGTTTGACGCTAATTCAACAATAAAATTGAGAAGTGATTTATATACCTTGCGGTTACGATGCTCGGGTAATACAGCTATTCTGCCGATTAAGCCATCTGTACATAATCTACCTGTTGCAATAGGGCAGTTTGCATCGTCTGTGACAAGTACATGTAATGCAATTTTATCTAGGCTATCGAATTCGATGTGCTTGGGGATATGTAACTCGTAAACAAAAACTCGCTCTCGAATTTTTTGTAACATATCTTTTTTTATATCCCATTCAACCTCATCAACCAGATAGCCCATTGCAAACTCCTATTGATACCAAATTAAAATGAGTAAGCAATCGCAGCAAAATTATTTAAGCCAATATCAGGTAAAATTAAAATTTTTAACTAACCTGTATACATAATATTTTACGCCGCAAAATGCTCATCATTACTAATAAAATTGGTATTATTATTCTTGGTCTATATTAAACCAGATCCCCTCATTAACAAGTGTAGTAAAGGTTTGAGTAAATACTAAACTTGGGTTTGTTAAGTTTAATGCTGAACTTTCAAACTCAGTATTATCGGTAAGTAGTTTTACCGCCGCTAAGTCAGTTAATGGCATAGCGTAATTTTCACCGTTAACACTTAATAGCACTTCGGTATCGAGCTGCTGGTAAATAGCACGCGTACCACCTAAACGCTCAAACACAGTTTCTTCATCACTTAAATCATCGCTTATTTGCTCTGATGTAAATGGAGGTTCTACTGGTGCTAAATCCATTTCATGTTTGGGCTGACTAAGCGTTGAGCCTAACCATTGTTTAAATAAATCGTCATTTTCTAAAAGTGCCGCCATCAGTGTTTTAACTTTATCAACTTCAAGGTTTGTAAGTTCACCTTTCGACTTTCTTACTGTGATGTTGTGATCGGTATAACGTTTTTGTCCGCTTTCGGTATCAATAATATGATCGGCAAAGCTCGACAATAAATCTTGTTGATTTGGGGCTCTAAAACCAACTGAATAATTTAGTGCGTTTTCTACAGCGTAACCTTCGTGAGGGCACCCTGGTGGAATATACAAAATATCGCCAGGTTCTAAAATGCAATCTATTACGGCTTCAAATGCTTCAACCTGAAGTAGTTTTTTGTTTTGAGCAAACTGCTTAAGTGTTGGATCGGGTAAGCCTACACGCCAATGACGTTTGCCTTCACCTTGAATAATAAATACGTCGTATTGGTCTAAATGTGGACCAACACCACCGTTAGGCGTTGAATAGCTGATCATTAAATCGTCTATGCGCCAGTTGGGAATAAACCTAAAAGGTTCTAGTAGTTGTGCAGCATCGCTATGCCAGTGATCAACTGCTTGCACGAGTAAAGTAGAGTGATCGTCAGTTAACTGCTCAAAGTCTTCAAATGGACCTTGGTGTGTTTGCCAATCATTTTTATGATTGGTGATAATACGCGACTCTATGCTTTCTTCCATTGCTAGGCCGGCAAGTTCATTAGCATCAAGCGGGTCTTGAAAATCAGCAAAACCTTGTTTGATTAAAAGCGGCTTTTTTTGCCAAAAATGGCTTAAAAACTCTTGCTCAGACAAATTATTTATTTTTAATTGGTACATACATTATGCCTACTAGTTAGTGCAATGGGGTTAAAACAAAAAAAGCGAAAGGATGATCCTTTCGCTTTTTAAAAGAGCAATTTAGTTTTAAACTAAATCATCAATAAACTCAACAGCGCGGCCAATGTAGTTGGCAGGCGTTAATTTCTTCATTTCTACTTTAGCGTGCTCTGGAAGGTCTAAACCATCGATGAAGTCAGCCATAATTTCTTGATTTACACGTTTACCGCGTGTTAAATCTTTGAGTTTTTCGTATGGCTTTTCAATGCCATACTTACGCATAACCGTTTGAATCGGCTCAGCTAGCAATTCCCAGTTTTGATCAAGCTCGTCAGCTAAACGTTGCTCGTTTACTTCTAGCTTGCTTACACCTTTAAGTGTTGATTGGTATGCAATAATTGCATAACCCATACCAACACCTAGGTTACGTAATACTGTTGAATCAGTAAGATCACGCTGCCAGCGAGAAACTGGTAATTTTTGTGCAAGATGAGAAAAAATGGCATTTGCTAAGCCTAAGTTACCTTCTGAGTTTTCAAAATCAATTGGGTTAACTTTATGTGGCATTGTTGATGAGCCAATTTCGCCAGCAATTGTTTTTTGCTTAAAGTGATTAAGGGCAATGTAACCCCACATGTCACGGTCAAAATCTAATAATATAGTGTTGAAACGTGCAATTGCGTCAAATAACTCTGCAATATAGTCATGCGGTTCAATTTGTGTAGTAAATGGGTTTAGTGTTAAACCTAAACTTGATACAAATTTATCTGCATGTGTGTGCCAGTCGTAATCTGGGTATGCGCTAAGGTGAGCGTTGTAGTTACCAACAGCACCATTAACTTTACCTAGCATTTCTACTTGTGCAATTTGGTCACGTTGACGCTTTAAACGCATGTATACGTTAGCAAACTCTTTACCCATAGTTGATGGTGTAGCAGGTTGTCCGTGCGTACGAGTCATCATTGGGATTGTTTTGTATTCAATTGCTTTAGCTTTAATTGCACTTAAAAGTTCGTCGCAATAAGGAAGTAAAACATTTTTACGTGCTTCGCTTAGCATCAAACCATGAGATAGATTATTAATATCTTCTGAAGTACAAGCAAAGTGAATAAATTCGTTTATTGCATGGAGCTCACTGTTATCGGCTACTTTTTCTTTTAGTAGGTATTCAACAGCTTTAACATCGTGATTTGTAGTGCGTTCTATATCTTTAACGCGCTGTGCATCAGCTTCACTGAAGTTATCTACAATGGCGTTTAGAAGTGCATTAGCTTGTTCGCTAAATGCAGGTACTTCTTTAATATCGCTTGCTGCAGCTAACGCTTGCAACCAACGCACTTCAACAATTACGCGGTATTTGATTAAGCCAAATTCGCTGAAAATACTGCGTAGTTCAGTGGTTTTGCTGCCGTAGCGACCATCCACTGGAGAGATAGCCGTTAACGCTGAAAGCTCCATAATAACTCCTAAATTTTAGTTTGAACGATAGTTAAATTTTTGTTTTAGCAATGGCGAGTATTTTTCTTTTTGCAAAGAAAAAGTGACGGCGTTTACCGCCCATTTGTCGCCATAATACTGCACTTCTAATGCCGGCTAATAATAATGCACGGATTTTATTTTGAGTGAGCTGCTGTTTTAATAACTCGGGTTTACCATAAACCTGTATTCGGTGCCCAAGGGGGCTCAGCACCGACGAGTAAATATCTGCTAAACCGGCAACAACACTCTCATCGGTAATAGCAAAGTGGTCTAAACGACGATGGATATCATCAATGCGTTTACCTAATTCGTTTAAGCTTTTTTCGTTAGCACTGAGTGCTCGCTCAAGCTGCATTAAACCACCTACGTACTTTACTATTTCAACATCTTTTTGAGCGCCAGCAGTAAGCTGCGCCATTAATGTTTTATAGCCATCACGTAAGTTGTCAGTACCTTGGTAAACATCTTCTGGCGATGCCGGAGATGTTTGAATAATGCTTGAAAGTAAGATTTCTAAATCATGTTCGTTATTGTTGCCGTACTGGGCAATTTTTTGAACTTGTTTAGCAGCCTGGCACATGGCGGCAAGCGCCATGACTTGGTGTTCATTCATTACTTAATCACCGAGTCAATAATACCACCACCTAAACACACATCTTCTGCGTAAAATACGGCAGATTGACCAGGTGTAACTGCTTTTTGTGGCTCGTCGAACAATACGCGGGCCATGCCGTCTTCACCTACAAGTAGGGTGCAGCTTAAGTCTTCTTGGCGGTAACGCGTTTTTACTGTGCAGCGAGTGGTGCCTTTAGGGCCAATACGGTCTACCCAGTGAAGTTGGTTTGCGTTAAGACCGTTGCTGTATAGGCGAGGGTGATCTTTACCTTGCCCCACAATAAGTACATTTCGCTCAAGGTCTTTATCTACTACGTACCAAGGCTCACCAGAACCTTCCTTCATACCACCAATTAACAAGCCTTTGCGTTGTCCAAGTGTGTGGTACATTAAGCCTTCGTGCTCGCCTACGTTGTTACCGTCTGTGTCTTCGATAACGCCAGGTTGTGCTGGTAAGAACTTTTGTAAAAAGTCTTTAAATTTACGCTCACCAATAAAGCAGATACCTGTGCTGTCTTTTTTATCGTGAGTGATTAGGTCTTGTTCTTCTGCTATGCGGCGTACTTCTGGTTTTTCGATATCGCCTACAGGGAATAACGTTTGGCCAATATGTTCATGGCTTAGAGTATATAAGAAATAGCTTTGATCTTTATTGTTATCAAGTCCGCGACACATTACGTATTTGTCATCGCGAAGCTCACGGCGAACATAGTGTCCCGTTGCAATAAAGTCAGCACCGAGTGCTTGCGCAGCAAATTCTAAAAAGGCTTTAAATTTAATTTCTTTGTTACACATTATATCTGGGTTAGGTGTACGACCTGCTTTGTACTCTGCTAAAAAGTACTCAAATACATTGTCCCAATATTCTGCTGCAAAGTTAACTGTGTGAAGCTCAATGCCTAATTTGTCGCACACTGCTTGCGCATCTTTTAAATCATCAGCGGCAGCACAGTATTCATCATTGTCGTCTTCTTCCCAGTTCTTCATAAACAGGCCTTCTACTTGGTAGCCCTGTTGTTGTAATAAATATGCAGATACAGAAGAATCAACACCGCCGGACATGCCAACAATGACTTTAATGTGACTATTTTCGCTCATGAATAATTTCGCTTATACAGATTGCTGTTAACTTGGAAAGGCCGCGATTATAGCATGTATTTTGTTTGTGCTTAAAGAGACTAAGGACGCAAAGAGGGGAATTAGTCAGTATTTTATTTATATAACAAATAGCAAACTAGACTTAAGCGCGTTATTAGGCTGTAACTTTAGTAATATTAAAGTGATCTTTACTAATAAATTAAGACTATAGAATAATTCATGTAGTTATTAAGTTTTATTAATAGTATTTTCTTTTAAAACTACTAGAGTAAATATACACTTAACAAAATAAAAATAGTGGTGAGTATATGAATGTAAACCACTTAAAATCGCTTAATATATAGTCAATGGAATGAATATATGAATTACGCCTATCAAATTAACAAGATAAACTCTTTAGTTGAACACTATACAAACGAATCTGATTTTGTGGATAGTGAATTACTCTCCAGTAAAACGACAGAGTTTAAAAAGTCAGCCTATCACCTTTTTTATGAGTTAATAAAACTCAAAAACCCTCACATTTTCCAAGAACCAAATCATGTTCATGAATTATTTAGTTTAATTAAGGGCTCAACCGCTAAAAAGAACATTGAGCTAAAGGTGCTTGAGCATGTAGAGCACTGGTGGCTTGAATGGTATTTTGCTTTAGAAATGGACGTAAAGCTTAGTATAGAAAAAAGTGATATGCCAATGAGTTACTTACCTCAAAGTACGCTCAACCCTATGCGCAAACATGAGATAAGTCACTACGCTAGGTTATTTACCGTTTTGCCAATGCCGGTATGTAATGTGTGTACCAAAACGGGTGATATTTTGAAAGTTAATCAACGCTTTGTAGATGTTTTTGGTTATACGGTAGAGGATGTACCTAATCTTAAATCGTGGTGGGAGAAAGCGTATCCAGATCCACAATACAGAGCACTTGCAAAAGAGCTGTGGCAAGACTCACTTGAAAAGGCACTAAATAATAATAACGATATACCCGCAAATAATTATCGAGTGTCTTGTCGTGATGGAACACAAGTGATGATGGAGATATCAGGGATTGATATAGGTGAAGAGTTTTTGGCTGTTTTTAATGATGCAACAGAACGTTTAGAAGCGGAGGATATACTTAGAGATATGGCCTTTTTGGATGCATTAACCAAAATTGCAAATAGGCGCCGGTTTGATGAAAAACTAACGCATGAGTATGAACGAGCAAAAGAATGCGAGGGCATGCTGTCGATGATTATCATCGATATTGATCATTTTAAACAATTTAATGACCGGTATGGGCATGTGGCTGGCGATACGTGTTTATATGATGTTGCTCAAACAATTGCTTCAACGGTTAGTCGCCCAGAAGATTTTGTGGCTCGCTATGGGGGGGAGGAATTTGTTGTTTTATTACCTCAAACCGATAGGCAAGGGGCGTTGTTTATAGCTGAGCAAATACAAAAAGCTGTAGAAAACTTAGCTATTGCGCACCAGGATAGCTTTACCGGATTTTTATCTATAAGTATGGGTATTAATACCATTAGTGACTATACAAATAGTGACGAGATTAGCTTTGTTAAAGCCGCTGATAACGCCCTATACTATGCTAAAAAACAAGGGCGTAATTGTATAGCGCTAAGCTCAGAGTAAATAAAATAGAGTTAATTATCTTATTTACTCTACTCCCCAATATAGCTAATTGTAAATAGTTTCTAGGCTCAATACTGGTCGATTCAGGCTGTCGTTAATACACTTCAATACTAAAGGGCTTCTAAGGGAGAGTGATTTTATTTGCTCTAATGTGTACCAGTTAGCGCTGATAATGTCGGTATCTATTGGCGTTGGCGCGTTTATATTATCAGGCGCTTCAAATAAGAAGCAGAATCGCAAATAGTGCACTCCATTTTCGGCATGCAAATTATACACACCTAAAAAGCCGACTGGCTCAAGCGCTAAGCCTGTTTCTTCAAGTAGCTCTCTGCTTGCGGCTTGTGCAAGAGTTTCGTTTTGTTCTAAATGACCAGCAGGTTGATTGTAACAAACCTGCTGTGTAAATTTATCGCGCTCTTTGACAAGTAAAAACTCATTTTGCTTTTTTACTATTGCCGCAACGGTTACATGCGGTTTATGCATCAAATGCACCTTTAATTACTTTGTATTCACCACAATTAATATCATCCAACGTATAGTTTCCGATACTGTAGCGAATAAGACGAAGTGTAGGGTGGCCAATATGCGCGGTCATTCGACGAACTTGTCTGTTTTTACCTTCATTAATTGTAATACTTAGCCAAGTGGTAGGGATTGCTTTTCGCTCGCGTACAGGGGGATTACGAGTCCAAATTGTAGGTTCATCAATTATTTTAACGTTAGCGGGGAGTGTAAGTCCGTCTTTAAGTTCTACGCCATTACATAAATCATTAATTGATTCACTCGTTGGTTCACCTTCAACTTGTGCCCAGTATGTTTTATTCGTTTTTTTATTAGGTGCAGTTAATGTGTTTTGCAATTTTCCACAGTTTGTTAAAAGCAATAAACCTTCACTGTCTCTATCTAATCTACCCGCTGCGTAAACTTCTTTAATAGGGATAAACTCAGCAAGCGTTTTTCTGTCTGCGTCATCTGTAAATTGGCATAGCACATCAAATGGTTTATTGAATAACACAATTTTTCTGTCTTTAGATGCTATTTGCGGCTTTATCTCTCTTTTACCTGAAGGCGTTTTGTTAAGTGCACTGCGTGAATAAGTACGCCCTGTACTTCTTTTTGGCTTGGATTCAGTTACTTGATTATTGCCTGGTTTAGATCTCATTATATGCACCTAGCTGGTTTTGGTAATCCGGCAATTTTTGTTGCTTGCTTGGCTGGGCCTTTAGGAAATAATTTATATAAATAAAGGCTATTACCTTTGTCTTCACCGAGCGCTTTAGCCATTGCTTTTACAAGCATTCTAATGGCTGGACTGGTGTTATATTCAATATAAAAATCACGAACAAAGTTAATGACTTCCCAGTGTTGAACACTAAGGGTAATGTTTTCTTGGATAGCAATTACAGGTGCAAGCTCCTTTGACCACAAAGTATGGTCAAGCAAGTAACCTTGTTTGTCGGTTTCAATCTGTTGGTTGTTAAATTCAAGCATGAGTTACCACGTAATTGATTGATTAGTTGATAAAGTGAGTGCTACAAAGTCTTCATAGCTAATGGCTTTATCGTTATCTGTTAATTTTATTGCACGTACTTGCGCGTCTTGTTCAAGTATTAATAGTGTATCTGCAAATTGCCTAAATTGTTTTTTTGCAAAGCAGGCATCACCAACAAGTAGCACGTTATCGTCTGATAAAATTAAGTTTTCTAGCTGATTTGCCGAATAATAGTTAAGCGGCTTAGAAAAAATATGTAATGTACTCATAAATTCACCACATGTTGCTGCGCTTTAATTAATGTTTGTTGTTGGCTAAAGTTGAGTGCTTTTGCCTCTATGAGTAAATCATGTTTATTTAAACCATAATCAAGCAATGACTTTTCACACACGTAGATGTTTTCAACATCATAGATTTCGAGTGTTTTAATGTTTTTAAAAAAATCTTTTAAGCCAATATCGTTTGGTTGTTGATGCTTTTTTAAAGCCAAAACGGCGGGGCCGCTAAACAACCAACTCACATTTTGGTCAACGGCCGCAAATATCAATGTCATATCAAGTGCATCACGAATATTTAAATCGTCAAATGGGCTGCACTGACTCATTACTAATACGTTGATCATTTAAATTGCACCCATTTATCAGCGTCGCTTGCAAGCATTGCAAATTCAGCTAACCCTGCGACTGCAAATACACCTGTGTTTTTAATATCTAACCCGCGTTTTTCAGCGGCGGTAACACACAGCATTAAATTTAGTTTTTGATCGGCGAGTTGCTGCCAAAGTGCTGGTATTTGAAGTTCGTCTGAGGATAAATCAAAGTGGGTAGATGCATGATAAATACCTTGCTGGTATAAAAAAATAGCATCAATGGTGTGCCCTTGAGCTAAACATGCATTCGCAAACTTAACAATGCGTTGCGTTGTATCGTGATCGGATGGTGGTGTATGTAATGAAAGAACAAAACGTGACAAAACAATTCCAATAAAAAAGCCCCAATTAAGGGGCTATTTTAACAGAACTATTTAATTAGTCATCACTTGCGCCAAGTAGAGCAAGTAAAGACGTAAATAAGTTATATACGCTTAGGTATAAAGATACTGTTGCGCGAATGTAGTTAGTTTCGCCGCCGTTAATGATTCGACTAGTATCAAATAAAATTAAACCAGACATGATCAATACAACTGCAGCATTAAGCACCATAAACATAAGTGAACTGCCAACAAAAATATTAACAATGCTAGCTACAATCACAACGATTAAGCCAACCGTTAAAAAGCCACCCATGAATGAGAAGTCTTTTTTAGTGTTTAGTGCATAAGCAGATAAACCAAAAAAGATAAGCGCCGTAGAACCCAACGCTTGCATAATAAGCATTGGACCATTAGGCATTGCAGCATAATGGTTGAGCAATGGACCTAAGCCTGCCCCCATTAAGCCTGTGAAAGCAAACACCCAAAATACACCAGATGCTGTATCTGCTTTTTTATTTACAACAAATAATAAACCGAACGAAACAAGTGTAAACACAATTCCCATAAAGTAAGGTAATTGTAGTGCCATTGAAATACCGGCTGTAACTGCACTAAATGCAAGTGTCATAGCTAGTAAAAAGTAGGTGTTTTTAAGTACCTTGTTTGTTTCAATGGTAGACATTACCGGTTTCGCGGTATTGTACGATTGATTAAACGCCATTGTAGAGCTCCTTTAAGTGAAACGTGTGTGTTTCGATAATTTAACTAAAATTAGATTACCAACTCTTATATGTTTGGGCAAACCTTTGTAGATCAATAGAGTTAAATATTTAAATAAAAGAGTATTGACGGCTAAATTAAAAACACTTTGTTCTAACTTTAAACAAATTAATTGTTTTTTAAGCACTTAAACAATTAATTAAAAAAAAAGCTTCACAAAAGGGATGGGTTTCCCTATTATGCAGGCCGTGCGGAGAGATGGCAGAGTGGTCGAATGCACCGGTCTTGAAAACCGGCATGGGTTTATAGCCCATCTAGGGTT
>NZ_JBBMQY010000038.1:0-9573 GCF_038900255.1 Pseudoalteromonas sp. AS84
AGTAGGACATTACCAGGCTTCAAATTGTAGAAAGCCCGAATCTAACGATTCGGGCTTTTTTACGTCTGCAGAAAAGTAAAATGCGCGCAATTAATAGACTCTTACACCAACACTCATTACGTAGGGCGGGCGAGCGTAGTGTCTCCTGGCGCTAAAGTTATGTTTAATCACACCAAAGTCACTCAATATCTCTGCACGCCGATAAGTATGTAGCATTTGCTAGGTGACTTTTTACCGCTGTTGGCACTACGACATTCTACTGTGTAGCGCACCGACTTCAAACTGTAGAAAGCCCGAACTTAACGAGTCGCTTTAATAGCTCATTACTCCAGTGCTAAAGCTTATAACCCAATCTAAAAGCTATTTAAAATAGTCCGTAAGCTTGGCTTTCTTCACTTTCAGATTCTTCTAATTGCGTCGGTTTAAATATTGCGCTTGGATCAATTAATAAACTGTGTTTTTGTGTAAGCTTTATTAATCCTCGCATCATATTTTTAGTTTGTGGGTCTATGTCGAAGCCAATTTCGGTAAGTTTATCCAGTGGCCTTATATCTTCTTTTTTAAAGTCGATATTATCTTCAACCTTATCTACCAATAATCCTACATGCGGGTTTAAGCCGTCTTTAGTGGTAAAAACAATAATAGGTTTATAGTCTAAGGTTATTTGTTCTTTAGCTGACTCAAACAAGCGCTCGAGTTGAATCAAGCTATTACGATTCATTTTGTCGAGCAGCACGGATACTTGTTTATGATCACTCCGATTATGGGCTGCTATAACTTCTTTTATTGTCTCTAGTATTGATTGGAAGGTGTCGTTAAACCGAGACATAGTTAATTTTAAGTCTTCATTATCGGTGTTGAATTCTTTGTAAAAAAGAACAAAATCTTGTAGTTCTGTGTCATTGTTTGAAATAGGAGCCGAGCTACTTGATAAGCTACTTTGAAGTATATTGAACCAGTTTAATAGTTTTTCTTGCCACGATCTGAGTTGTTTTAGTGCATTCGCATTACTTTGCTCAGTTGAGATATTATTTAAAATAATACCCAAATCAAAAACAGGTGTTGGTATATCCATATAATCTTTAACACCAATAAAGCTTTTATTATTGTTTGGTAAAGTTGTTAGATTATTGTCAAAGCGTTCTGTTAATAAAATATCGAGTATTTTAAGTGAAATTGTTTTACAGCCCACTTTAAAGTTTATTAATTCCATGCCTTTATCTTAATTTACCTATTAATGCTTTAAGGATAGAACAAATTAAATAAATAGCTTAAAGATGGATAAGATTTAATAGAGATAGGTAACTAGGAGTTATTAGATGGCACTAGTGAGGTTTTTTATGGCATGTTTAAATTGATTCTCAAGCTGCTTTTTTCCTAATAAACCTAAGTGTTGAATTACTTTTTCATTACATTCATTTTGAAGGACTAACTTTATTAAAAGTCGTTTATCTGACTCTGTTAATTGAGACATACAAGAAGGAGACTGATTCACTACCTGCCAAAGAGTCGCAGAGATATTAAATTGAGTGAAGCTATTGTTTACGAGCAAGGCTAATCGTTCGCGAGTCTCGGGGCTTACTAACTCATCGCTAAATCCCGCAATTAAAATACTTACAAGTTGCCAGTCCAGTGTTTTAAAGTGTGTTAAAAGGCCATAAAAAAAATCGTTTTTAAACTGCTTTTTCAAAGGTTGAATAATCGCACTTTTGTTATTTAAGCATTTAACCACAAGCGCCGAATGTTCTGCCGTGCTTTTATCGCGTTGATAACCTAGTTTTACGGTATCAAATCCTTGGTTTTGCCAAAAATTTAGTAACTGCGCTGTTGCGCCAAAGCTTGCACCAAACCAACTACATTGGCTTTTAACTTGCGACTCGCAATAGCTAAGTAGCTTTTTACCAAAGCCCACATTGTGAGAGCTCGGATCAATCGCTATTCGTACAACGCGAGCGCTCAACTGTGTGAAGTAGTCATCATTAAAACTAAGTTGTGAGAGTGTTTGAGCCATTAAGTGACCCTGTGGGCGACGCTCTCCGCTTATAACCTGTAGGGCAAGGTCTTCACTTAAACCACCTTCTATTGCGATTAAACATACGCCAACTAATTGATTGTTAATTTTGCTGATGAATATTCGTTGCGATGGTGCGTCTAGTAGTTGGCGTAAATCGTTTACACTACTTTGATAGTGAGCCAATGCAAGCAGGGCAATAACTTGTTGCAGTAAAGCCTCATTGTTTACAAGGTACTGCTGAGTTATTTCGCTATGAACTGGCTGTCCTAATTGATCACTACTTAACTCTTTATATTGTGCGTCGAGTGCAAGCAAGGTGCGAATATGCTTCTCGAGGGGATCGTGTTTAGCAAAACGCAGTGGCTGATCAAGCGTTACAACTTTAGAGGCTTTATAGTGCGCCTTTATATAGTTACTAAAGCGAATGGTATAACCCCTACCATTGCCCTCATACCCAACCAGTGTACTTGCAAATACTATACGAGGGTAATGCGCTAGTATTTTTAATAATAACGGAACAGGGATTGCTGCAGCTTCATCAACGAGTAATAAATCACACTCAGGTAGCGCATTTAATAGTGCATCAGGTGCAACGTAGTGCAAATTGGCTAGCTGTTTATGTTCAGTGTTGTATTGAAGGTTCAACTCGTTGGCTAAATGTTTAAAGCTGCTATGGGTCGCTTTAAACTGAGTGCTGCAAATAATGATTTTTTTACCAGCTAATTTTGCGGCTGCTAAGCCAAGTGCTGCCGACTTGCCTCTACCTCTATCAGCATTAATGAGTAAAGGCCTGTTGGCACGACCATTAGCTACTTTTACTATTTGTTCAACGCAGTTTTGCTGTGGCTCATAATCAATTTTATTATGCATTACATAGCTAGTGTTATTACTAATATAGCCATTTTTTTCACTAAAATGAAAAGTGGGTAATGGTTTTATAATAGCCGCGAAACGTTGATTAAATAAACTGTAGTCAATACTCTGACCGTGTGATTGCATTGTGCTTAAAGCAGGGTCTTGCCAAGAGGCTAAATCATCTAATTCGGGCAGTAATAAAAACAGTATACCGCCTGCTTTAACAGTGCCGGCAAGTGCTGCAAGTTTATCAGGGTGCAAACCACTAAAACCATCGTAAACAGCATGAGTAAATTCTTGACCTAAAATTTGATGAGTGCGAGTAGGCCAGTACGAATTTTTAATCGCGCACTGCTTTGATAAAACAAGTGCATTGTTTTCATCTATTAATGAGTTAAGTAATTCATAACACCAAGCAGGGCTGCCCGTAATCAACACTAGCTGACGATGATACGCGCCAGCTAGTTGTTGTTCTAACTCACTTAGGTGAGCTTTATACAGCTTGTAATCGTGCATAGGCCGTTACTAACCATTTACTGCCAAGGTCGTCAAAGTTAACTTGTACCCGAGATTGCGCGCCACTGCCTTCGTAATTAAGTACGGTACCTACACCAAACTTAGCATGCAAAACTCGTTGCCCTAAGTTAAAGCCACTGTCTTCAAATGCGGCATGGCTAACTGATGCGCTAAAGCGCCCCGCAGCAGGCGGGCGAGAAACCTGTGTTTTAATACGGATTTCTTCTACGCAGTCCTCAGGTATTTCGCGTAAAAAGCGTGATGGGCTATGGTATTTTTCTTGCCCGTATAAGCGGCGACTCTCAGCATGGCTAATGTATAACTTATCCATTGCTCGTGTCATGCCTACATAACAAAGGCGGCGCTCTTCTTCTAAGCGCCCTGACTCTTCGTTGCTTTGCTGAGAAGGGAACATGCCTTCTTCTACGCCCACCATAAACACTAATGGAAACTCTAAACCTTTAGCTGAGTGAAGCGTCATCATTTGTACGGCGTCTTCGTGTTCTTCTGCTTGCCCTTCACCTGACTCAAGTGATGTATGTGCTAAAAAGCCTTGTAAAGGTGAGCTGTATTCTTCGTCTTCAGGAAGTTCATACTGATCACAAGCGCTAATTAGTTCTTCTAAGTTTTCTACGCGAGCACGGCCTTTTTCACCTTTTTCGGCTTGGTACATTGCCATTAAGCCTGAGGTTTGAATTGTGTACTTAGCTTGCTCATGCAAAGTTAGATCGCTAATTTTATCTTCTATTTGTTCAACGAGTTCTACAAACTTACTTACTGCACCAGAAGCACGACCAGATAAGTGCTGTTGTTCTACAATTGCTTTTGCGGCATACCAAAGCGGTAACGATTCTGCTCGTGCACAGTCGCGTATATGGCTCAATGTTTTATCACCAATACCGCGTGCTGGCGTATTAATTACACGCTCAAACGCGGCATCGTCTTGTCGATTACCTACTAGACGTAAATACGAAAGCGCATCTTTAATTTCTTGTCGTTCGAAGAATCGCATACCACCATAAATACGGTATTTTAAGCCTTCTTGTAGCATGGCTTCCTCAAGTACACGAGATTGCGCGTTACTACGGTATAAAATTGCGGCATCTTGCAGGGCATTCCCTGCATTTAACCAGCTTCGTAATTTGCTACTTACAAAGCGTGCTTCGTCTAACTCATTAAATGCTGCATAAATAGAGATTGGCTCGCCATCGTTACCATCGGTCCACAAGCTTTTACCCATACGTTCTGAGTTATTTTGAATTAATGCATTGGACGCTTTCAAAATAGTCGCGGTTGAACGGTAGTTTTGTTCAAGACGAATGGTTTCTGCGCTAAAGTCAGTTAAAAAACGTTTAATGTTTTCGATTTTAGCACCACGCCAACCATAAATGCTTTGGTCATCGTCGCCTACAATCATGATGCTGTTAGTATCGCCAGCAAGTAACTTTAACCAAGCATATTGAATGGTATTTGTATCTTGGAACTCGTCTACGAGCATATGTGCAAAGCGCTGCTGATAATGACGTAGTAACGTAGGGTTATCTTTTAACACTTCGTAGCTGCGTAGTAATATTTCAGCAAAATCAACTAGGCCCGCTCTATCACAGGCCTCTTGATAGGCGGCATAAACTCGCAGCATCATTTGCTCATTAATATCGTATGCTTGAATATCTTTAGGGCGAAGTGCTTCATCTTTTTTGGCGCTTATGTACCAGCCAAACTGCTTAGCGGGCCATTTTTTATCATCAATATTCATCGATTTTAATAAGCGCTTGATCATTCTAAGCTGATCATCAGAGTCTAAAATTTGAAAGGCTTCAGGTAAATTAGCTTCACGGTGATGAGCACGTAAAATACGATGCGATAAACCATGGAATGTACCAATCCACATACCACCTACAGGGGCTTTTAGTGTTTCTTCAACGCGGCCACGCATTTCTTTAGCTGCTTTATTAGTAAAGGTTACGGCAAAAATACTGTAAGCGGATGCCTGCTCAACTTGCATAAGCCACGCAATACGATGAACTAACACTCGTGTTTTACCAGACCCAGCACCTGCTAATACCAGCATGTTTTGTAGTGGGGCTGCAACGGCATCGCGTTGTTTGTCATTTAAGCCATCGAGTAATTGTGAAACGTCCATCGTTACGCCTTTTTAATCAATATTGTGGCCAGTATAACAGGTGTTTTTGTTAGGCTAAATAAAATACTGTTTTTATAAACAGCTATTTATAAAATAGTGTTCAAAACGAGTAACTTGCTAATTAACTAAGCGAATAAAAAACATAAACGCATAACAAAAATTGCTAATTTGACCTAAAGTTAGCAAAATATACTAACTCTTTAAATCTAGACTAATTTAACTATTTGATTTGTAAGCTTTAATAAATTGGCATAAAGTGTGTAAGTAAATAATTATAAAATCAAATAAATACAGAGGTTAGTATGGCAGATCAAGGTTCTGGCGGTAACGTAATCGCAGCATTATGTAATATATTTTTTCCTGGTTTAGGGCAGTTAGTGCAAGGGCGTATTTTAGCGGCTATATTTTTTGCACTCGCTATTATAATAAGTTACGCACTAATTTATGTGCTTGTAGGTTTTGTGCTTGTACCTATTATTTACTTATGGTCGATCATTGACGCAGCGCGTTATAGATCGCGAAGTTAACGGTTTTAAAGTTGAGTAAAATAGCGCCCATGTGGCGCTATTTTACTTTATATGTCCTGTGGTTTACGGGCGTTTACGTATATAATTACGCAATTAAAGATCTACAGGCAAACCCTATGGAATATCAATTTATTCGCGACCCTATTAGTGGGCTACGTATTAAAATAAGCAGTGAACACGCTATTATTGGTCGCTGGCTAAACGAAGAAATAGGCAAAGACAAAGTAGCCATGGTGCTAGCGCTTATTGCATCGGTAAGTTCAAGCTATGAGCCGCTAACGCTAAAAGGCCAAGAAATAGATTTAATCTTAACGAAAGACGAAGCATTATTTGAAGCCCATGCGCTTCATCAAGATAGCGAAGATCTAATAGCGTATCAAGATGACGATTTAGCGCTTGAAGAAAATGGTTTAAGTAGTGGTTGTGGCTTTGAAGATTTCATTGATTTAATTGATTCATGGCATGAGTTTACGACGTCACGATAAACATAATTAGCACACTAATAAAAATATACAGCAATGCACAATCAGCATTTTATCTGTATTATTACACCAACGAAAATTACGCCAACCAAAACGACAGGAATTGATATGTCTGCCAATTTAAACAAGCTAGTAGTGATGCTAGAAATGCAAAACGCCATGAATACTAAAGTACATGAGCAATGGTTTACTCAAGGGTTTGAATGGTACCGCGCTATTTGGGTTGAGTGTGCTGAAATGCTAGATCATCATGGTTGGAAATGGTGGAAAAAACAAACACCAGATACTGAACAAGTTATTTTAGAGTTGGTTGATATTTTTCATTTTGGTCTATCGCTTAGAATTGACGGCGAAACTAGCTACGAAGACTTAGCAAAGCAACTTGAAACTGAGCTTAGTAATGCTCAACAAGCTGATGACTTTAAACAAACACTAGAGATATTAGCGGCGTCTGCCGTTGCTGATAAAACGTTTAATGCAGGTGCCTTTGCCGGCTGTATGGCGCAAATGGGTATGGATATTGATGATTTATATCGCGGCTACGTAGGTAAAAATACGTTAAACTTTTTCCGCCAAGATCACGGTTACAAAGATGGTAGCTATATTAAAGAATGGAACGGGCAAGAAGATAACGAGCATTTAGTTGAAGTAGTTAAAAGTCTTGATACAGAACATGCAGATTTTGCAAAGTTAGTATATCAAGGGCTAGAAGCGCGTTACCCAAAAATCTAGCCCACGTAAACTGAGTTAGATAATCTTACGATAGTCGGTAACACTTAGGTAATCGGCTATTTCGTTATGTGGTTGTTGGCTATCAGGGTTAGCAACTGCAAGTAAGTGCTCAATGCCGTATTCTCGTGCGGCATTCAAAACCGCAATGCTATCGTCAACAAATAAAGTACGACTTTTATTAAAGCCTAAGTCTTTTTGTACTTGGTGCCATAAACTTTGTTGCTCTTTACTTACTCCATATTCATGAGTAGACACTACGCCATCTAGGTAGTTATCAATCGCTGTATGCTCAAATTTAAGCATGACACTCTCAGGGTGGGCGTTGGTAAGTAAAATTAACTCTTTGCCTGCTTTTTTAAGCTCAGTTAAAAAATGAGGTACGTCTTCGCGCATTTTAATTAAATGCTGAGACTCTCGTTTAAGCTCCATTATAGGCAAGCTTAATTGCTGCTCCCAATAATCTAAACAATACCACTGTATTTGACCGCTTACAGCTTGATAGCGTTTTAAAATATCTGCTTTAGCTGCATCCAGGCTAATGCCCCTTGCTAATGCGTGTTGCGCAGGAATAACGTTAAGCCAAAAATGACTGTCGTAATGTAAATCGAGTAATGTTCCATCCATGTCGAGCAAAACGGTATCGATTTTTGACCAATTTAACATAGGAATTTCAACTTATAAGGTTTATTATTGAACTAACTGCCATGATAGCAAATTAACGCCAATGACACAGAAAAAGCACCCAACACCACCACAAATCCTCAGTAACAATGTTGTCGCTAAAAGCCGCCTGTTTACTGTGGAGTCTTTAGAGCTAAAGTTTTCTAATAACGAAGAGCGCCAGTATGAGCGAATTCGCGGCGGTGGCCGGGGAGCGGTGATGATTGTTCCGTTAAGTGCAGACAACGAATTACTACTTGTACGTGAATACTGTGCGGGAACAAACGATTACCAGTTAGGTTTTCCTAAAGGCTTAATTGATCCGGGCGAAACGCCAGAGCAAGCTGCTAACAGAGAGCTTAAAGAAGAAATTGGCTTTGGTGCTGAGTATTTTAAACCATTAAGAACAGTAACAATGGCGCCGAGTTACTTTAATGCCACTATGCATATTTTATTTGCTAAGCAATTATACCCACAAACCCTTATTGGCGACGAACCAGAGCCGCTTGTTGTTGTTAAGTGGCCATTAACTCAGTGGCAGTCATTATTAGACCAAGAAGATTTTACCGAAGCACGCAGTGTTGCAGCTTTGCTATTATTAGATAAGTATTTAGCGTCTGGAGCTGCCGATGAATAAATTAATCGAACCGTGTATTGAATTAGCTGAGCGTGCTGGCGATGCAATTATGGCCATTTATAAAAAAGGCGATATTGGCCAACAAGAGAAATCAGATAATACGCCTGTTACCAAAGCTGATTTAGCAGCAAATGACGTATTGGTTGCTGGATTAAAAGTCTTAGCGCCCGACATTCCGATTATGTCGGAAGAAACGCCTATACCAGCACTAGCCGACAGACAGGATTGGCAGCGTTATTGGTTACTCGATCCGATGGATGGCACAGGCGAGTTTATTTTAGAAAGTGGCGATTTTGCAGTAAATATTGCATTGATTGAAAATAATCACCCAGTGCTTGGTGTTATTCATTGGCCTGCAAAAGGTGTGACTTATTTTGCTACAGCTAAAAATGGTGCCTTTAAACGTGAAAACTCAATTGATACGCAAATATCTGTAGCGCCGCCAGAGAACTTGACGCTTGCTGTGAGCCGCCGCCAAAAAATAGAAGCGGTGAGTCAGTATTTAAATAGTCAGTTTACAACTATTGCTATTGGTTCGTGCTCATTAAAAGCTTGTACTGTTGCAGAAGGCAAAGCAGATTGTTTTTTAAGAATTGGTCCAACGGGAGAGTGGGATACAGGTGCTTCACAAGTTATTGTTGAAGAAGCCGGTGGTTGTATTACCGATGCCGAATTTAATCCGCTAACGTACAACCAACGTGAGAGTACTGAGAACCCTGACTTTATAGTGATGGGACATCCAGACTGGGAATGGCAAAAAATGATTAATCCGCATCAAAGGTTGAGCGCAGAATAGCAATTTGATTGCTTTTTGTTCGGTTGAACAACTTTAATTAGTTTAGGCCTTGCATTAAATGTTCATTCCTATATAGTAGCGCTCTCTTCAAGGCAGGCTCGTAAATATTACGAAAATGTTTTAAAGAAATTACAGGCGCGGGATGGAGCAGTCTGGTAGCTCGTCGGGCTCATAACCCGAAGGTCGTCGGTTCAAATCCGGCTCCCGCAAC
>NZ_JBBMQY010000039.1:0-6383 GCF_038900255.1 Pseudoalteromonas sp. AS84
TTGGAAATACAAAGCGAAACGTTTATTTATGCAATTAACGTGTGGAATACCTTAAGTACCTTTTATGGCGCAGTTTATATAATAAGAATGGCTGTCTAGTTTGATTATTAGTGTACCCTGAAGGCAAAGGTCAACCGACAATTCAGGGGGGGAATAGTATTTATGGCTTACCAATCGAATATTATAAAGCAGGAGAAAAGCTTGGATTATTGTCTTTGAGTGATGGCCGCAAGTTTACCCATCGCATTGGCAAAGTCATCATTCATTTATAAAAGCTAAATTATAAAAATCTAACTTTTAATAAATTGAGTTATAAAACTCCGGCAATAAATTAAGAAAAAACAGGTTCCAAGAAAAAGTAAGTGCAGGCACCCACCAATGATAAGGTTCATCCGAGTATGTCATCACAATACAAGATAAGAAGAATATAAAGCTCAGAACACCACCAATAGCCATAGGACCAAAAAGCAAAGCTCTAGCAGGACTATTCCCGCACATTTCTATTTTATATCGCTCTGGATGTTTTTGTATTGCTTTTTGCTTTTTAGAAGGTAAGTCATACAAATAACATAAGCCTTTAAACTTTTCTTTAAGGCTATTTAATCTCTCAGGATAAAAAAAACGATTGAACCGCGTTTTTTTAGGCATGATATCAACAGCTAGGTAATCATTATTTTGCATTAGAGCCCTTTACTTTTCTTACCTAGGGACTTTGGAACACCTAGATTTGAAATCCTTTTCTATTTGTTAACTTACCATAAACGGTGAAGGGTTAGTAACCTCAAGGAAATCCGATAAAAAGCTGAAGCGCAAGATGCTTTACTTTATATTTCCACGTTAATTGCTCTATGCGCTCTGGTTCTGCTTTCCAATGCAGCCAAGGTTTAATTAATTCTTCACGCTCTCTACCTTTAAGCCAATCAAAAGGAAATGCTTCACTCAGAATTTCCTCTTCAATTTCTAATTGCTGCGAAAACGAAAATGAGGACCAAAACTCATCAGGCCGATTATTCCTCTTATCAAATTCAGCTGTGATAGAGTCTAGATGTCGGTGCTTTTCGTATTCTGGTACATCAGGCAAGGGCTTACTTAAATCCATAAAGCGTACATAGCGTTCCCACAATAAATAACAATGCACAGGATTAGCTGAAAGCTCAACAACAGAACCGGTTACTATTGTTTCAGGGTACTTTTCTTGATCAATATGGCTAATTTCCGGAAAGTAATTCATTACACCCGGCGCACCCATTTTCGAGGTTAACCTGCAAACAATCTCTTCCCATTTAAAGCAACAGTTACCTAAGTCATCTCGTTGTTCACAACCGGGTATATCAAAAGTAAATCCGACAGTTTGGTTTTTCCTATCAAGGTACATCACCCTATCTGGTATGTATCTTGCTGTGATCGGTAATAAATTTAAAAAGAATAAGTTCCATAAAAAGGTAAAAGATGGGATCCACCACTGAAACTTTTCACCCTCATCATAAAATGGAAGTGATAAAATACTAATTAATGTAATTAAGCTTAATACAGCCCCTATAGCCATTGGTCCAAATAATATGGCTTTTATAGGATTGTTGCCACAGGGCACTATTTTATATTGCTCTTTTTTAATCGCGTAAATGCGCCGATCTTGATTTAACCAACGTCGAAAAAAGCATAAACCTCTAAATTCGCTTCCCTTATTTATTATTCGGTGAGCTTCAAAAAAGCGATTAAACTTCGTTTTCTTTGGCATTATTCCAACACCGAAGTAATTATTATTTTGCATCAGATTCCTTATGCGATTGCTAAATCAGGTGTGGCATTTTCAATTGGCTTTTCAAACGCATCAAAATCTATTGGTAAGGTTAAATCTTCGTTATATATAAGTATTGGTGTTATTTCAACATCAAACACACTAATACTAGGTGATTCAATTTCAAACTCATAAACTGCAGCATTTAGGCTCAGGCTATTATTGTCAAATTCACATAAATATTCTTTAGTACCTTCAATCCACCCTGCTTCTTTGTAAACATCCAATGTTGTTGGATGTCGCCAAGAGTATTTTACATCTAAATGCAACTCGGACTTACCAACAACAAACATTGGTAAATCTACTTTCACCGTATAATAACTGCGATAATCAAAAAAAACTAAACTAGATAGCCAATCTAATTGTACAAGCCAAACTGTGCCATAAAATCTACTTTTTAGCTTAAAAATTTACCTTTCTTAATCGATTCTTTTCATTTAACCCATTAAATAAAACATGACCGCTATTAAACCTAAATTACACGCATGAAAATAACTGCATGGTGCAGTTGTGATTTATTACTGAATAGTTTTACTAGAGTTGATTAAGTTTTATGCGAGAAGCTTTTTGCAATTACTGATATTCGCTCGCCGCTTTCTGTTTAAATTTTCACAGTAACTTGCTTGTGAACTTGGCCTGCCTACTGCACCATGAAATACACGCGTAAATTGTGTGGTGAGTTTTAACCAGTTTTCGGGGGATATATTCACTCTTTCGAATAAGGGTAAGTGCGAACTTTCAATATAACCGCGTTTGTCTTCTCGTATACAACGTCCTGTTAACTCAACAAGTTCAAGGTACGATTTAAGCTCAAACGGCAGCCCTTTTGGCATAATTTGACGTGGCATGCCTGCAAAGCGGAGCAGTTTTTTTGGTTGTTTACCCTCTTTTGCGTATGTTAGTCGCTTTTGAACGCTGGTATGGTCAGATTCTTCTGGTGTATTTCCCATTTTTGCTCTGATGGGGTTTAAATCTACATACGCCATGCAGGCAACAAGGGCTGCTTCATCTAGTAATGCTTGTGACGTAAAACGTCCTTCCCAAAATCTACCTGTGCAGTTATCTTCTTTATTTGCTCTGCGAGCAATGCTTTCATTTAACAACCGCATAAACCAACTTATGCTGGATAGCCTTTCTCGGTATTGCTGTACTGTTTGATTAAAAAATATGAGTTCTATTTTGCTTAGCTTTTCGCCCTGGATGTATTTTTGTGTAATCAATGTACCTTTACAAAGCTTATGCCAACGAATAACAATGGCTTTGTCATTCAGTCTATTGGCTTTTTTATCATCAACATACAGTACTAAATGTGTATGATTACTCATTACGGCATAAGCACACACATCAATACAAAATACCTTCGCTAATCCAATTAGCTTATCTTCAACCCAGCCTCGTCGATGTTCGTAAGACTTACCTGTAAAGTGGTCTTCACCACATAAAAAAGCACGCCGAACACATCGTGAAATACAGTGATAATATTTTGTATCAACCAAACTTACCTGACGCTTTCTTGCAATTGCCATAAGACACCCTGCTTATTTTTCACACTGGTAAAAGCCTAGTACTTAGTTCGCCAAACTGCAAAATTAAGATGGGTGTCTACTTCAGTTTGAAATTAAGATGGGTGTCTACTTTAGTTTGCTAAATAAAGTAACCACCAATGAAAAGCGTCGCCCTCTCCATGAAATGGGATTAGTATAATATCTAAAGCAACAACCAAACTCCCAACAAAACCCCAAAAACATGGGACCAAATATAAGTGCTCTCATGGGATCATTACCGCATGAATGGACTTGAAAGCGCTGGGGTTGTGCCTTTAGGCCTAACTTATCGATATATAGCCAATCATAAAGAATACATAATCCACCAAATTTTCTTGTAAGACTTTTGCTTGTTTTAGTTTTAAAATATTTATTAAAGGTTGTTTTTTAGCCAGCGGGCCACCTAAGTAATTATAAATAGACATATTATTCCTATACCGCCCTCGCATTAGAGTATGTAGGGTTACCCTTTATTTTTCTTAATCACAAAAGTAAAATATTGAGCTCGTAAGCACGTTTTATATTTTTCTCTAATAACTCAGGGTCATCACTAAAGGGAGCAATAACATAATTAACCTCATCCATCGGGTATTTTTTTTCACCATCAATATCCGTATGAAAAACATATTTATAGTTATTTTTTATCTCAGGATCGAGTTGGTAATTATTCATATAGGGGCCAATTTTATCGCCTTTCCAAACTGTGCTGCACCCTTTATCTAGATAGTATTGAACTGAAGGTAACATTGCGTAAGGGATAGGTTTATTTTTATCCATATATTCATTTAATAACGTCCATAAATTACAGGCTTGATCATAACTATCAGCAAACGCGACTATGTATTGGCAATCCCTTTTACCATGTTTAGGGTATTTTTTTGGGATTAAACTTGTAACAGGCATTCCCCTTCCTAAGCTAAAGCCTAACGAGCCTCGATACATCTCAACTTCTTCGAATGGGATCACAAGTTCAGGGTTACCACCAAACGCAGGGAAATTTACATTGCCGGTTTTTCGGTCAAAAACGACGGAGGTTGCTCTTGGGATTTTTGCTTTACGATGGTAAATAAAAGCAATAATTAATAACAAAACTTGCCCTAGGATAAACAAAGGGTGAAAAAGAAATGAGTCTAAGAAGTGTTGTAAACTTTTTGCTTTAAATAACCCAAGTATTTGCATTACTGTCAAAATCCCAAAAAATGTTAACATCAATGCTACAGTAGCTTTTTGGAAAATATCCCTCATACTTCCCATTAGTAATAGGCCATAATAACGGCCATCAGCCCCAATCTCATCTTTTTCTCCTAGCAGGTTGTCATAATTGACGTCTACTTTTCGGTAATACTTTCCCATGTCAGTTGGTTTTTTAGGGGGGCGCAATTCCGATACTTGTTCGGTATTTATCATTTAAAACCCTAACTCATTTTTTAGTGAATAATTTAATAGTGATAAATTCACTTCGGTTGTTAGCCATTTATTTGGCTCTTCAAGTTCACCGTACTCATCGCGTTTTGATGTTGGCAATATAAACTTATTATCTTCAAAGGCTGTGCTAACTGATGCGCCCTTACCTTTTGGATATGTTTTCACCCTCGTACAACTAAACTAGACATATATGTCGTTTGTTTCGCATTTAATATCTTAATTCTCTTGAAGCTGACTTCTTAGTTTATTTATATAGTTATTTAATGCTTCTGGGTCTTTAGCAATTACAAAATTGTCATTCTCAAGTGTTTCGATTTCGTAACCAGTGGCATCAATAATTTTAGAATCCACATAAACATCTATCATATCACTAAAATATGACTTCCAATTTGTTGAAAATTGAGACCCTATTTGTATACAACCATATATCAGTACAAAACTAACTGATGCTATTGGCCCTGGGTATAATTGCCAAAACTCGGATAAGCTCATATCACCTTGAATATATAATTGGTCAGGTCCAACAAAAACAGTTAAAACGGAAGCTATGAAAATACAACCGAATACAATAGCAAGTATCGACCAGAATTTTTCCTTTGGATTTGACTTTACACTTGCATGATAAATAGCTGTAAAGCCCTGAATGGCAAACACTGCCGGAAGCGCATCAAGATCAATGCGCATTTTATTAGCTTCTATATTATTATCTTCCATATTAATTGATTCCTTTAAAAGTTTTAAAATATAGTTTCGGTTAGTGGTACTTAGCTTCTTAAATAAAAATTTTCACTAATATAGTGAATGGCCTAAATTAAGTAATAAAAGATTCTAAAATTTATTTAATACACATGTGGACAATTCACTCAGATACATAAAAAATAAACAATGTACTCCATATAAAATTATCTTTTTAAATTGGTTACTCAGGGTATCCCACACGTTAACTGCATAAATAAACGTTTCGCTTTGTATTTCCAATTAAGTGTTTGTTTCCGCTCAGGCTCAGGAGTCCACCGTTGCCATGGTTTGATTATTTCAGGGTGTGGCTCGTCACTGTACCAATCTATTTTGTATGCCTCAGCATAGAGCTCATCATATATTTCGGTTTGTTGTGCAAAACTCATGTCACGCCAGTAAACCTCAGGGCGATTGTTGTGCTTATCAAACTCAGCGGTAATTGAGTCTAAGTGCCTGTAACCCTCATATTCAGGTATATCAGGTAATGGCTTTGTGTCATCCATAAAGCGAACTAAACGCTCCCAAAACAGTAAACAATAAATTGGGTTTTGTGCTAACTCTGTCACTACAATCGTCATTTTTGTTTGTGGGTATTTATCTATGTTTTTATGGGAGAGTCTTGGAAAAAATGCTCGCGAGCCCGACTGTGAGGTGCTTTCGTTTATTAATGAGCACTGCATATCTCGCCAATCAAAGCAGCAATTACCAAATTCATCGCGCTCGTCACAACCAGGAATATCAAAGGTGTAACCGACTTTACCTGTTTGACGATCAAAATACGCTAACTTAGGAGGCGCCATCCCCCCTGTGTCAGGATAGTTGTCGCCTCTAACTTTTAATAGAGGCAGATAAAATGAGACGTCGATTTACACAAGAAT
>NZ_JBBMQY010000040.1:0-5241 GCF_038900255.1 Pseudoalteromonas sp. AS84
AAAATAGATTGGTACAACGACGAGCCACACCCTGAAATAACCAAACCATGGCAACGGTGGACTCCTGAGCCTGAGCGGAAACAAACACTTAATTGGAAATACAAAGCGAAACGGATATTTATGCAATTAACGTGTGGGATACCTTAAGTACCTTTTATGGCGCAGTTTGGTTTATATAATTAGAGAGGCTGTCTAGTTTGACTATCAGTGTACCCAAATGGCAAAGGCCAGCCGACTATTCAAGGGTTTAATAGTACCTATGGCTTACCAATCGAGTATTACAAAGCGGGTGAAAAACCTGGAGCATTATCTTGGGGGGATGACCGCAAGTACAGTCACCGCATTGGTCAAGTTATAAGCCAAGCAGTAATTAATTTATAAGAAGTAGATCGTGTAAAGGAGTAACTATGAATAGTGATGATAAAAGATCAGAAGACGAAAGAATACTTGATAAGCTAGTTGAGCGCCACATTGCTGAAGAGGAAGATGGTTTAAGTCACGAAGAACGAAAAAAAATAAAAAGAGAAAACCGTGTTAACGCAATTAAACAGTGGTGCGTTGAAAACCCAAATCGGGATCCTACAAGAGCGAAAGATAAAACCATAAAGCAACTGGCGTTAGATGAAGAAGCTGTAGTGCGCAGAGAAGAGTTTAGAAAAAATAACCCCGAGAAAGTGGCTGAAATACGAAAGCGAACTAGAAACGAAAGAAGATACCGTGATAATAGAGCAGCCTACGAAGAGCAACTGCCAAGAGACTACCTACATAAAGACAGCTATGAAACGCGATTAAAAAAAGCCGAAGCACTCAATGGTTGCAGATTCAAAACTCGCACGTTTAAAAGTAAGCGTTTTACTGATGAATATTCAGCCGAGCTTGAATCCCCAGATAGTGGGTCAACACTTGAGGGACATTGGGTAGAGAGCGATGGTAAGCAGTTGGCTATTTCATGGTTTGGAGGGTGGTCAAATTTATTTACTGCTCTAAGCTTCTTGTTAATGGTCGCTGCAGTTCTGTTTTTTTTCGTTGATTTGGGTGTTATTGGTTTCGTGTGGGAGGATTATCGGTGGGTGCCATTTGCTATATATGCACCTATGTTTATTGTTGGTTTTTATATGCTGAAACACCGGGCTATATTAGCGCACCGAGATAATTTTTATTTCAATCGCCATACCGGGCTTGTAAAAACCCCGCATACATTATTTAGAAAACCGTTTTATTTACCTTACGAAGACATTGTTTGCTATGGTGCAAATGAGCGTAATGTAGGCTCAGCCCGTGGTGGTTCACGTGTATTTGTGTCTCTTATGGTGCCGTTAAAATACCCTAAACATTATCGCTTCACTAAGCCTACTTTTTATGTGGGTGGTTCAAATCGTGAATGGGATTCGCTGGCATACGCCACAGCCATGACCTTTATGGATACATCAATCCCACTTGGCACGCATTTATATCAATCGATAGAGCATTACTTCAAAATCGATAAAGATATAACGGAAAAACACGCCTTTCCTGAGGAGCTAAAACCTTATTTAGACCCTGATGACTGCCAAGTAAACAGACATGAAGTTTGGTGATGTAAAAAACAACGCTGAGCATGAATAGCAGCTTTACTTTATTAAAACCCACTTTAAACAATAGAGCTTTTGTTGTTTAAAGTACTTTAAAAGGATTTTTATGAATCGCTTTGCATTTAAAAATTTATCACTCGCAATGCTTATGAGTTTTTTTGTCGAGTTTTTATTGAGTTATAATTCATTAAACTCAAGACCCGTTTTAAGTTTTAATAGTACTACATACGATAATAATATATGCAGTACATTAGCTGGAGCATGTTCGAGTTTAGTACCTTGGGATTCGTTTTTTTTATTACCACTGGTAATGTCTATAGTATTTTTTTTAGTATTGAAAACGACTGATAAATTCAACCTCTGTGTCTATTTTGTTTTGTCTAATTTTTTTATAATTGTTAATGGTGATTACCCTTATGTTTTTTATTACCTGATTGAGGGTGGGGTAATTTTGTCATTGTTACATTTTTTAAATTTAAAACAGACCAGAGATAAAAAAGAAAAGAGTCAAAGTGACCGTTTTTTTCATTGTCGAAATTATTTAAATACATTAGATAAAACAGGCCTATTTACTGGTATGGCTGCTGAAAAAGAACTCTCATCATTCTTTTTGGTCAGTTTTTTAATCTTATTTTCTTTAATTATTATGATTTTGTTTCCTTTCTTAAGTCTTTATATTAAAGGTGAAATAGATTTTAATACACTGAGTTTCATATCAGCTTCTTTTATTAAAAGCGCTTTTTTAAATTCACATATAATTTGGTTTATTTTAATTACATTACTTTCCCTATTGTCGTTGCTATACCGTAAAGTATATGGAATTAATTTAGCTAAAACTAACAATGAGGTCTAATTTAGAACAAACTAAAGTAGAAACAAACTAAAGTAGACACCCATCTTAATTTTGCAGTTTGGCGAACTAAGTACTAGGCTTTTACCAGTGTGAAAAATAAGCAGGGTGTCTTATGGCAATTGCAAGAAAGCGTCAGGTAAGTTTGGTTGATACAAAATATTATCACTGTATTTCACGATGTGTTCGGCGTGCTTTTTTATGTGGTGAAGACCACTTTACCGGTAAGTCTTACGAACATCGACGAGGCTGGGTTGAAGATAAGCTAATTGGATTAGCGAAGGTATTTTGTATTGATGTGTGTGCTTATGCCGTAATGTGTAATCATACCCATCTAGTACTGTATGTTGATGATAAAAAAGCGAATAGGCTAAATGATAAAGCGATTGTTATTCGTTGGCATAAACTCTGTAAAGGCACTGTACTTATGCAAAAATACATGGAGGGCGAAAAGCTAAGTAAAATAGAACTCATATTTTTTAATCAAACAGTAAAAGAATATCGAGAGCGCCTATCAAGTATTAGCTGGTTTATGAGGTTGTTAAATGAAAACATTGCCCGCAGAGCAAATAAAGAAGATAACTGCACTGGCAGGTTTTGGGAGGGGCGCTTTACGTCTCAAGCATTATTAGATGAAGCAGCCCTTGCTGCCTGCATGGCGTATGTAGATTTAAACCCCATCAGAGCAAAAATGGCTAACACCCCAGAGGAGTCAGACCATACCAGCATCAAACAACGCATAACATACGCAAAAGTTGGTAAACAACCAAAAAAATTACTGCGCTTTGCAGGCATGCCACGTCAAATTATGCCAAAAGGACTGCCGTTTGAGCTTAAATCGTACCTTGAACTTGTTGAATTAACAGGACGTTGTATACGAGAAGACAAGCGAGGGTATATTGAAAGTACACACTTGCCCTTACTCGAAAGAGTCAATATTTCCCCAGAAAACTGGCTGAAACTTACAACCCAATTTACACGTGTATTTCATGGTGCAGTTGGCCGGGCATCATCACAAGCTGGTTACTGTGAAAACTTAAACAGAAAACGGCGCGCGAATATCAGTAATTGCAAAAAGCTTCTCGCATAAAACTTAATCAACTCTAGTAAAACTATTCAGTAATAAATAACAACTGCACCATGCAGTTATTTTCATGCGTGTAATTTAGGTTTAATAGTGGTCATGTTTTATTTAATGGGTTAAATGAAAAGAATCGATTAAGAAAGGTAAATTTTTCACCTAAAAAGTAGATTTTATGGCACAGTTTGGCTTGTACAATTAGCATGGCTGTCTAGTTTAGTTTTTGTTTTTTTAAATTATGCGTTAAAAGAAGAATTTGGACTTGAGTAACATTATGATAAACACCGAGCAAGTATCTGAATTACGCCCCCCTAAAAAACCAACTGACATGGGAAAATACTACCGAAAAGTGGACGTCAATTATGACAACCTATTTGGAGTAAACGATATATATTCAACTGATGGTCGTTATTACGGCGTATTATTAATATCAAGTATGAGGGATATCTTCCAAACTGCTACTGTTTTTACGGCATTAGTTTTTTTTGGTGTTTCAATTTTTATGCAAATTACGACTTTATTTAAAGCCGCCAGTATGGAGCAGTTTTTAGGTGCACATTTTTTACACCCTTTGTTTATCCTAGGGCAAGTTTTATTATTAATAATTGCTTTTATTTACCACCGTAAAGCAAAAATCCCCAGAGCAACCTCTGTCGTGTTTGACCGAAAAACCGGCAATGTGAATTTCCCTGCATTTGGTGGTAACCCTGAACTTGTTATACCATTTGAAGAAGTTGAGATGTATCGAGGCTCGTTAGGTTTTAGCTTAGGAACAGGCATGCCTGTAACAAGTTTAATCCCTAAAAAATACCCTAAACATGGTAAAAGGGATTGCCAATACATAGTCGCGTTCGCTGATAGCTACGATGGAGCTTGTCAATCGTGGACATTATTAACGGAATTTATGGATAAAAATAAACCAATCCCCTTTGGGCTTCTGCAGTCTGTTCAGGATTACCTCGATAAAGGATATAGCACAGTTTGGAAAGGCGATAAAATTGGCCCCTATATGGAAAACTACCCACTCGATCCCGAGATAAAAAATAACTATAAATATGTTTTTCATACGGATATTGATGGCGAAAAAGAATACCCGATGGATGAGGTTAATTATGTTATTGCGCCCTTTAGTGATGACCCTGAGTTATTAGAGAAAAACATAAAGCGTGCTTACGAGCTCAATATTTTACTTTTGTGATTAAGAAAAATAAAGGACAACTCTACATACCCTAATCCATGGGTGCTACAGGAATAATATGTCTATTTATAATTACTTAGGTGGCCCATTACCTAAAAAAACAATTTTTAATCAATTCTATGAAGAAGGCGATACGCTGTATCTGCGGAAAATGTTTAATGGGTTATGCTTTTTAGCTAGCTGGTTATATGATGATAAATCGGTTTTTAGTAGTAATCCCCAGCGCTTTCAAGTCCATTCATGCGGTAATGATCCCATGAGAGCACTTATCTTTGGTCCCATGCTTTTAGGGTTTACAGGTAGTTCATTTATAGGGTTATTTACATTATGGTGGATTCCATTTGGCTCAGAGCCTTACCCGCTGACTCTATTATTCTTGGTGCTTATAGGGAACCTTACATTTTTAAACCTTCAGCCACTCTGGGATAGGATGGCGCCTCCTAAGTTAGCGTATTTTGACCGTGAAACAGGTAAGGTTGGTTATACCTTTGATATCCCAGATTGTGAAGCGCGAGATGAGTTTGGCAATTGCTGCTTTGAT
>NZ_JBBMQY010000041.1:0-4589 GCF_038900255.1 Pseudoalteromonas sp. AS84
CCATCAAAGGTTATAAATGTGCCATCAAGTGTGAGTACGTTAGTGGCGGTAATATCAACATTGCCTTGGCTGTCGAGCTTTATCTCGCCGCCCGCGTTGTGAATAACTCACTTAACTACCTTTTTGCACAAAGAGAAAAGAATGAGAAGTAAATGAGGGGGTAACCATAAAAAGCAGCCATTGTATGGAAGGTTAGGCGCTAATTTTTAGCGCCTAGCTTCACAACATCCGTGTTGTTAAAGAGCGGGTTAAATTAATACTGAACGTGTTGGAACAGCGGCGATTACTTCTTCATCGTTATTATCGCGCTCAAAGTTTAAGTTAAACTGACCTTGACGAGTGATAGTAAAAATAGCTCGTTGCCAATCTTCCACTTCATTTTTAATGGCGTGGTCAAATAACGTTTTAAACAACGCTGTTATGTTTTCAGATACAGCAATTGCATGCTGTGTTTCGTCATCTGCTTTTATAAAGTGGGCCTTGCATTCAGGTACATTGCTATTTTCGCAATCTAAAATGAGGAGTGCTTCATGCCATTGCTCATCAATTTACTTATGTATTCTTTAATATTAACAGCTTACTTTCTAACAATAAAACCTGACAATTGTTTTTCCACAGTTCATAATAGCTACTTAAATCTATATTAATTTCAAGTAATGGTGCAGCAATGTACCAACTTAAATAATAGTCATTATCGATCCCGAATAAGGCTTCAAAAAACGCAAATGTTACTTCATTATCATTTCTTTTTGAGTCTCTAATTAAGTCTCCGAACTCATCAAAAAGCCAATAATGCGGGATATCATCATCTATGTGAGACTCGAACTCAGTAGGCGTTACAAATTTAATTTCAAAATCATTTGTTGCACTTCGTAGCTCATCATCCAAGTTTTCTAATAAACTAACTTGTTCCAATATAAAGTTTTTGGCATGAGATACGATTGCTTCATCGCTAATACTAGTACTTCTTTTGACTTCTTTAATTGATAAAACGTTCTCTATTACTTGAGTTAGACTCTCTTGTTCTGGAAGGAATTGTGTCATCTGATTAATATTATTAATTATTCCTTCCTCATGAAATATATAAGTGAAATGGGATTTATCAAATTCTTGTGTACCTTGACAAAAGCATATCCAATCTTTAATTAAATTATCCATAAGTTCTCGCTTTTTTATTTAGGTAATGTTCTGGCCAACTTAAACTGGATACTCTAATTTGATAATTTCAAATTCTACAGACGATAGAATATTATTCGCTGAATGTAGACGCACTAAGTTGTAATATATTTGGCTTTGCATTCAAGTACATTGTTATTCTCGCAATCTAAAATAAGCTGAGCTTCAAGCCAAGGCTCTTTTATTTGCTGATAAAGGTATTGACCTAGGTGTTGCTGGGTGTTTTCTATATCGAGTTGCATATACTATCCTTAGTATTATAAATAAATTTTGAATTAACTGATCAAGCATAAAGTTTATGGATATTTGCTAGCTTAGAAACATCGTATCAAGGAATTCTTGGAAGTTATTAAAAGCTTCGTAAAAAACAGGCGATAATTCATCCGATTCATTATGATCCCATATTACTACTTTAGGGTTTGTTGTATCCCTCTTGAAGTCTAGGCATAAAAAATCACCGCCATAAAGATAAGCAAAAGGTAAAACCTCGGCCCCAACCAAGTCTTCGTTTGCTGTAAGCCTTTCCTCAATCTGAGCAATTACTACTTTAACTTCGTATTGCTTAAACTCATTACCGAGCTTTTCATCTTCTGAAACTATTAAAAACCTTTCCAATACGCGCTCTTCAGAGTTAATTTTTATAGTAGTTTCATCTGGGCATCCACCATTAAATTCTAAAATAAACTCCCTGTAGCTAATCGGTAAGTTAATATTAAAAAACATTTCTAATGAATCTAGCTCATCATGTGTAATTGAAACTCTTTTTTTTAAATTTAATTTTTTCATAGTTTTAAGGGGTTTATAATGTCAAGTTGCATAGGCTGTCCTTAGCTGTAGGTGCATGTATTATTAAATGGAGCATTTTTAAAAACTAAGAGTCTAAAAATGAGTTAGCAGAATCAATCTCTTTTTGTGCCATATTTGCATTGTCAGACTCTAGATTAGAGAGGAAGTTATCAAAATTAGCAGATGCTTCAAAAAATTCATTATTATTTTCGCTGCTTTCGTGATCCCAACAATAAACTTTCATATTTTCTTTATGGATACATAATTGGTCACCATTGTAGTGGTCAACTAATTTTGGCCACAGTTATAGAATCTTGGTATCTAACCTCAGATTCATTTGGTGCTAAACCTGCATTATAATGATGTGGTCTAACATTGTTGTAATATCCGTTGATATAATCACTCACACTATATTTAGCTTCTTCAAAGTTTTCATATCCAACTTTTGGCATCCACTCCGTTTTAAAGCTTCTAAAAAATCGTTCCATTGGCGCATTATCCCAACAATTTCCGCGCCGACTCATTGCTTTGTGTGATTTTATAGCGCCATAAACGTTGGCGATACTTCAAGCTTGTATAGTGGCTTCCTTGGTCTGAGTGAAACATCAGTCCTGTCGGTTTTCCTCTGCTTTCATACGCGAGTTCAAGCGCTTTTAGCGTTAAGTTAGTATCTGGCGACAATGACATTGCCCAACCAACGACTTTGCGTGCAAATAAATCAACAACGACTGCTAAATAAGCCCAGCGATTGCCTGTCCAAATATACGTTACATCACCGCGCCACATCGTATCCGACTCAACAACATCAAACTGCCTATCTAGAAAATTCGGGATTTCAAGGTGCTCATTACCACCGCGTTTATATTGATGTTGTGGTACTTGGCAGCTCTCTAGTTTTAGTTTAACCATCAGCTTAGCGGCGCGATAACGGCTTAATTCAAAACCGTTATTCGTTGCAATTGCTGCGATTGTCCGTGCCCCAGCCGAACCGTCACTCATTGCATGTATAACTTTAACTTCCGCTTCTAACCTTACTTGCTCTGGTGTCGATGTTGTATCCCGTATGACCCAATATTTATAGCTGCTGCGATGCACATTGAATACGCTACACAACACGCTAATTGGGTAACGCTCTCGTTGATTTAATTTCTCAATTAACGAGAATTGCTCAGGGAGTCGGACATTAAGAGAGCGGTAGCCTTTTTTAATATATCCTTTTCTAATTCAATGCGTTGGATTTGCTTTTTAAGTTCGCGGATTTCAATTTGTTCAGGCGTCATTGGTGAAGCCAATGGGGACTGGCCATTCCGTTCTTGCTTTAATTGAGTCACCCACTTACTTACAGTTGATTTACCAACACCCATAACCTTAGCTGCATCTTCTTGCGTGTAGCCTTGATCAACTACAAGCTGAGCTGTTTCTAATTTGATTGCAGCAGAATACGTTGCGCGTTTTAATTTCGTCATTTTTTCACCCAAATTTGTATGCTTATTAGCATAACATTTCTTTCTTAATGGGTGGCCAAATTAACTATGCCACTACAGGTTGCATGTGCTGTCCTTAGCGTCATTGAATCTATTCAAAAATATTTGCTGCTTTAAGTAAAGAGCTTATTGCCAAGGTTAAACTAGGGAAACTTTCTAGTTCTTCCCATGTGAAAGAGTCTACTATCTGAAATTGATTTACTTCAAAGTTATAAACCACTCTGGAACTGCTTTCATCACAAAAAGCCACGAAATTACGTAAAGATTCTTCCATATGAAATTCTTGATTGGCTTCAATAATTCCTGCTAAGTAATACGGTTCATTTTGTTCTTTAGCACTATAGAAATTTAATCCATTTACAGAAAAGCCATTTGATATCTTTAATAGATCTAAAAGTTCATTTGGAGGTTGGAAGTTGAAAGCTTGGGTGAAATGCGCATTAAAAGCTTTTAACTCATCTAAACTAATTGGTGTTAGAAGAAAACCTTCACCAAAATGAGTTTGTTCCTCTAAATCTTTCTCTATTAGGTAGTTAATTAATTCATTTACATTATTCATAGTTACCTCGGGTATACATTCCCTTTCGGAAATGGCCACTCTATTGATTTTACATCACCAATTTCTAGTCCATTAGTAGATCTTTTTTGAAAAGTAGTGAAAGCTGAGTGTTCTGGGCTATTTCTTATGAGTACTAGGTTGTTAAAGTCATTTGTTCCACCATCATCTAAAGGAAGTTTATGGTGAACTTGCCAGCCATTTGGTACACGTCCGGCCTTTAATTTTGCTATATCACTTGAAGAAACACCAAGTTTATCTAATTGGGATAATATATCTTTATCATCAGATAATTCTTCAAGAAATTTTTTGCGAACACCATTATCAAACTTACTTCGCAAAGCTTTGTACTCAGCTCTATCACGTTTTAAGTAATCAATTTTTCTAAATTCTACATTTTTGAGGAGTACATTTTTCCCTTTGTATGAACCAATAAACTCACCTTCAGCCCCTTTTAAGTCATTTCCTTTCGGCGCATCTAATTCATTCGCAACGCTCTTTTTAGGTTTGCCCACAATACCGGTGCTTTTCGGCGGCTCGAATTCATCAAGGGCTTTGTTTACGCGATTGCCAATTTCACTGGCTGC
>NZ_JBBMQY010000042.1:0-4158 GCF_038900255.1 Pseudoalteromonas sp. AS84
TGTGAGTACGTTAGTGGCGGTAATATCAACATTGCCTTGGCTGTCGAGCTTTATCTCGCCGCCCGCGTTGTGAATAATTAAATCGCCACGGCCGGAGCTGGTAATATCAATACTGTTATTAGTTTGTACAAACGTAGGCCATTAGTTCGGAGTTTTTCAAGCTAGTTGTCACATTAAGCATTTACTCTTTAAGCGCAGCGCCTCTAAACCTCTTTGTGAATAATTCATTTAAAATATTTTTTGCACAAAGAGAAAAGAATGAGAAGTAAATGAGGGCGTTAACCATATAAAGCAGCCATTATGTGAAAGACTAAGGCGCTAATTTATAGCGCCTAGCTTTACAACATCCGTGTTGTTAAAGAGCGGTTAAATTAATACTTAATGTGTTTAAACAGCGGCTATTACTTCTTCATTATTATCGCGCTCAAAGTTTAAATTAAACTGACCTTGGCGAGTGATAGTAAAAATAGCGCGCTGCCAATCCTCAACTTCGTTTTTAATAGCATGGTCAAATAATGTTTTAAATAACTCAGTTATATTTTCAGATACTATGATTGCATGCTGTGTTCCGTCATCTGCTTTAATAAAGTGGGCTTTGCAGGTAACCACACTATTATTTTCGCAATCTAAAATAATATGAGCTTCAAGCCACTACTCATCTATTTGCTGATAAAGGTACTGACCGAGGTGTTTGGGGATGTTTTTAATCTCGGGTTACATTGGCTGTCCTTAGCGTTAGAAATTATTTTAATTAGATTAGACCGCAATAACTATTATATGAATTTATTACAAATTATTTTATTTTTTCTAAGTAGTTTTCAAATTCAGGATTTCTATATCCATCAGTTGTTAGTTGGGTGATTTTTTGCATTAAATCGATTTCTTTATCACTAGGGTCGCTAAACTGTAACGAGATAAATGTATTGGCGTGACCAGAAACTGCTTTTTTAATATCTAAGACCACCTCAAGTACTATCTCGCTAAAAAATTGTGTTATCTGTGCATCAGTTAGATCTTCACTATATAGGTCATCAAATATTTCTTCTATTCTTTCATTGATTTCGTTAAAGCTCTTATATTTATAAAAAATATTTTCCCACTCAGATACTGAATATTTGAGTGTAGGCCAATCATTTTCAGGAAACTTTTCTTTTTTCTTTTCTAAATAATGCTTAGAATTCCAAGAAAAACCAAACGCGCTAAAACCAGAGCCACAATGAACTGCTATTGTATTAAAGTCCTTTTTTTCAGTAATTAATTTTTTCAAGAGCGCTTTATAAATATGACTTAGGCCTTCGACAAGTTGATTTTTTTCTTGTTCAAGATTCATATTGTTCTACCTTTCGATATTGTTGCCCATTGCTCTAATACTTTGAGTGGACTTCCAATAGTTTGCTAGACACCTAATGATACCTTTACTCTTTAAGCGCAGCGCCTCTAGCTCTCTTTGTGAATAATTTACTCAAAAAACATATTGCATAAAGAGAAAGGAATGAGAAGTAAATGAGGCCGTTAACCGTAAAAAGCAGTCATTACTTGAAAGGCTAGGGCGCTATGCTTTAAAAGTTATAGCGCCTAGCCTCACAACATCCGTGTTGTTAAAGAGCGGGTTACATTAATACTTAATGCGTTTGAACAGCAGTAATTACTTCTTCATCATTATTATCGCGCTCAAAGTTTAAGTTAAATTGACCTTGGCGAGTGATAGTAAAAATAGCGCGCTGCCAATTTTCCACTTCATTTTTAATGGCGTGGTCAAATAATGTTTTAAATAACTCAGTTATATTTTCAGATACTATGATTGCATGCTGTGTTTCGTCATCTGCTTTAATAAAGTGAGCTTTGCAGGTAACCACACTATTATTCTCACAATCTAAAATAAGCTGTGCTTCAAGCCACGGAGCATCAATTTTTTGATAAAGATACTGACCTAGGTGTTGCGGGATGTTTTTAATGTCAGGTTGCATTAGCTATCCTTAGCGCTCAGGTTTATTACGTATTAAATCATTGGCTAGCATTGGGTGTGGCGTAAGCTGTGTTTTAGTTATACCAAGTAAGTTTGCCACTAATGCATGCTCTAAACACCAGTAGCCAATGTAATAATCAGTATATTCAAATTCACAATCACATTCATGGTTGCCGTGCCAGTCGGCATCATCAAGTTGGGCATACCACTGCGATATAAACTGGTTTAGCTTCTGTGCTTGCGTATTTTTATCAAGACTAAAGGCGTCAAACAAACACTGGTAAACATCAGGGTAATAGAGGGTCTTTGCCATAGGGCGCTGTGAATCACCGAGCTTTACGGCAATAGCATCAAATAATGCATCTTTACCTTGTTCACCAATGACATCAAGCGTTTTACTAATATGCTCAGTGGGCGCATCGCAGGCAACTAGCAACGACAGCCACCAAAGCGTATAAATATAGCGATTTATATTCGCAGAGCCACATGCCTCGCCAGCGCCGCCAAGTTGCTCAAAATCAACACGGTAAAACTGATGGGGTTGTGGAATGTTATTAGCTACCAAGGTGAGCTGTTCACGATAAGGTAAAATAGCGAGTACAAAAGGGCGTAGTTCATCAATCGAGGCACCATAAGAATAATGCGCTACAGCTCGCATAATCGCTAGTTGAAACAATCTCTGAGCCACATCAACGCGCTGAGTAGGGGAGGTAAATACAGCGTCGTCGAGTGCGGCTTGTGTTTCAGTTAGAGCTTCATCAAGGTCACTCGTAAGTGTTTGAAAGTAGCCTTCATCCTGACGGTTATCACGTAACATCCATGTCATCCTTTAAAGTGAACTAAATCTTTAGGGTAATACGGGTGGTCAATAAAGCTACTGTCGTCAATATTATAAAGTTTAACGACTAAAGCTGCTTCCCAGCTCCAATACCCAATGTAGGCATCCGTATCCATTAAATGATAGTCAGGTGAATCTATCAGTTTATACCATGCATCGAGGTATGCTTTCATTAAAGAAGGTTGTTGCTCAATGTCTGCTGCAATGACATCGTGTAGCTTTTTAAATCGTTTTTTGAATAATAAATCATTAGAAACTGTTCGTTCAGTGTCGCCCATTTTCAATGCAATAGAGTCGAACAATACATCAAGTCCTTGATTAGCGATTAATTCAAGAGCCTGCGTGTAATAGCTATCACCCATATCTAAACAATAAGCAAAAGCGAGCCAGTCGAGCCAGTTTTCAAGATAGTCAGTGCGAATTTCCTCCCATCCAATGCGATCTTTTTGTTCATTTGCAGGCAAGGAATCGGCATAGTTTTTTTGCCATTGACGGTATTCAAGTGCTTCAAGTAAATGAGGTTTAAGCTCAGTTAAATTGTCTCCGCGGGAGTAGCGTTCGTGAAGCAAACGAACTACATAATCAACCAACCCAAAAGATAATTTCATTTTAACTTCTGCAGAAAACTCATTGTTATGTTTAACATCATTTAAGTAATCTTCGATAGTTTCTATACTAAATTCTACTTGTTCATCAAAGTAAGCTTTGCTTTTTAATTTATCTCTTAACATTTCTACTCCTAAAATCCTTGGGGTGTCCCAATGATATTACCTTGCTTATTTAGCTCTTTAACTAATAAATTACCGTCAGGTTTATTGCGAATTAGTATCTTTTCAACTGAGCCGTCATTTGTACGTATTGCTTTCAAAATTTTTGCTCGTTCTTTCCTGCTTAGTCCTGCTTTTTGTAAGCGTTTATCAGTAACCCAATCATCGCTCATTTGCTTGCCGTCACCAGTCATTCCTTGCCTGGCTTTGTTGTACTTGGCTTCAGTAATGGCTGTTTTTGGTGGCGGGCCTATATGAGAGTAAATACCATCAATGCCCGTTTCGCCCATTTTATACTGACCATTTGTATTACCGATGGGTTTATAGTTTTTTGAGGTCATTAACGCATGGGCATTATATTCACCTGCGGCTGCTTTTCTATGATTAAGTGATTTAAACATATCTTTAAAATCATCAGGTGTTTTCAGGTTTAAGCGATTCGCTGCTTTAGCCCCTTTAAGCTCATTACTAATTGGCGCATCTAATTCATTCGCAACGCTCTTTTTGGGTTTACCCACAATACCGGTGCTTTTCGGCGGCTCGAATTCATCAAGGGCTTTGTTTACGCGATTGCCAATTTCACTGGC
>NZ_JBBMQY010000043.1:0-3796 GCF_038900255.1 Pseudoalteromonas sp. AS84
CTAGCTAATTGTTACCAAAAAGCCCGAGCTTAGTCTCGGGTTTTTTAATGTCTAAAATAAAGTGTCATATGAAGGTGACGCTCTTACTTTTGGCGTAGGTGCGTTGTAGTAATGTTCAAAGCGTAATTATTAGCCTAGCTAATTGTTACCAAAAAGCCCGAGCTTAGTCTCGGGTTTTTTAATGTTTAAAATATAGAGTGATTTGAAGGTGAGAGTCTCACATTAGGCGAAGATACTTAGTAAAAATATTCAAAATGTCATTATTGGCATTAATAAAAAAACCCGAGCCAAGCCCGGGTCTCTATAAGTTATGAATATGCCATAATTGGGTGATAACTATTCAATATTTTGAATTTGTTCTCTCATTTGTTCAATCAACACTTTTAGCTCTACAGCAGCAGTAGTGATGTCACTATTGATAGACTTAGATGCTAGCGTGTTAGCTTCACGATTAAATTCTTGCATCATAAAATCTAGGCGACGGCCACATGCGCCACCTTTTTTAAGGATTTTTTTAGTTTCTTTAACGTGAGACTTTAAACGATCTAATTCTTCGGCTACATCTTGTTTTTGAGCAAGATAAATAAGTTCTTGTTCAAGGCGTGATTCGTCAATGTTTGCTGTTAAGTCTTCTAGCTTTTGAGCCAGCTTTTCACGTTGCCACTTAGCAATCTCGGGCATATGCGTTTCTACAATTTCTACTTGCTCTAAAATCGCATCAAGGCGGATTGCTATCATTTCTTCAAGGTTTGCACCTTCATCGCCACGGGCTGATTTAAAATCTTCGATTACTTGATCAAGACCAACAATTAGTGCGGTATTAACGCTATCCATATCAAGTTCTTCAGCTTCCATAACACCAGGCCAACGCAATATATCAACAGGATTAATATCGCCATTACTTTGTTGTTGAACCCATTTAGCGCTATTTATCAATTGCTCAGCAAGGGCTTGGTTAATTGATAGCTCACCAACATGGGCTGGATTTGCTACAAACTTTAAAAAGACCTCAACTTTACCGCGTTGTAAGTGTTTGCGTAAACGCTCACGAATAACTGGCTCCATGCCACGAAATTGCTCTGGTGCGCGAATAAATGTTTCAAGGTAACGCTGGTTCACTGAACGAACTTCCCAAGTGCCAGTTCCCCAATCGCCTTTTATTTCGCGACGCGCATAAGCTGTCATACTGTGGATCATGGATATTTTCCTAAATTAATAAATACAATATTACGATGATTATACCGTAACACTGCTTAAGCTCTAGGGAAAATTTAATACACTGAATATTTTGCATACAGCTATTTATTTAAATCAGCATGGTATCTATACCCACATACACTTATAATGTCGCAAATTCTGAATTAAGGGGATCGTCAATGCGTCCAAGCGAAAGAACACCTAACCAAATTAGACCTGTTACATTTACACGTAATTATACTTTGCATGCTGAAGGCTCAGTACTTGTTGAGTTTGGTAACACCAAAGTACTTTGTACAGCGACTGTTGAATCGGGCGTTCCTCGTTTCATGAAAGGCCAAGGTAAGGGTTGGATCAATGCTGAATACGGTATGTTACCGCGAGCAACGCATACACGTAATGCGCGTGAAGCTGCACGTGGTAAGCAGGGCGGTCGTACTATGGAAATTCAACGCTTAATTGCACGTGCACTTCGTGCGGCTGTTGATTTAAAAGCCCTTGGTGAAAACACAATTACTATCGACTGTGATGTTATTCAAGCAGATGGTGGTACACGTACTGCTTCTATAAGTGGCGCATGTGTTGCACTAGTTGATGCACTAACGCATATGCGTGCTAAAGGTATGATTAACTCAAACCCACTTAAGCATATGATTGCGGCTATTTCAGTAGGCATATACAAAGGTCAAGCAATTAGCGATTTAGAGTATATAGAAGATTCAGCTGCTGAGACTGATATGAACGTAATTTTAACTGAGACAGGTAAAATTATTGAAATTCAAGGTACAGCCGAAGGTGAACCTTTCTCGTTTGATGAGCTGGATGAATTACTTACTTTAGCCAAACACTCTATACGTGAAATCATTGACGTACAAAAGCAAGCATTAGCATAAATAGGTAGGCCACTAGATATGAAAGATTATCAAAAAGAGTTTATAGAATTTGCTCTAGAGAAGCAGGTATTAAAGTTTGGTGAGTTTACTTTAAAGTCAGGGCGAACAAGTCCGTACTTTTTTAATGCTGGCTTATTTAACACTGGTCGTGATTTAGCGCGTTTAGGTCGCTTCTATGCTGCAGCATTGGAAGATTCATCGATAGAGTATGATGTATTATTTGGTCCTGCTTATAAAGGTATTCCAATAGCGACAACAACGGCAGTTGCATTAGCAGATCACCATGATAAAGATGTACCGTACTGTTTTAACCGTAAAGAGAAAAAAGCACACGGTGAAGGTGGTACGTTAGTAGGCTCAGAACTCAATGGCAAAATAATGCTAGTTGATGATGTAATTACCGCAGGTACCGCTATTCGTGAGTCCATGGAAATTATTGCACAAAATGGTGCAGACCTTAGTGGCGTTTTAATAGCATTAGATCGCCAAGAAAAAGGTAAAGCCGAGTTATCAGCTATTCAAGAAGTTGAGCGCGACTTTAATACCAAAGTAATTTCTATTGTAAAATTAGCTGATCTTATTAGCTACCTTGAAGTTCAAGGGACGATGGATGAACATTTAGCCTCAGTTAAAGCTTATCGTGATCAATACGGTGTAGCATAAATAAAAAGCCTCGCACTGCGGGGCTTTATTTTGACCTTCATTCATAGAGTTTTTAATGAAAGATATACTTAAACCAAATGGCTTAGGCCTCAAACGCGTTTTCAAAGCGACTTATTGTTCCTATCTTGGCTTTAAAGCAGCATTTAAGGAGGAAGCCGCATTTAGACAAGAGCTACTATTAAGCCTTATATTATTTCCAATTTCATTTTGGCTTGCTTCATCATTACTGCACTGGGCAATATTAATTAGCTCACTGCTTATTATTCTAATAGTTGAATTGCTAAACTCTGCAATTGAAGCATTAACAGATCGAGTAAGTACAGAATTGCATGTATTGTCAGGTAGAGCCAAAGATATGGGATCTGCAGCCGTAACACTTTCATTAGCGATCGTGTTGATCATTTGGGGTGTAAGCCTTTACATGAAGATCGTTTGATACAATATTTGATATTAGAATAGTTAAAGCGCCTTTAGTTGTTAATAACTTGCTAGTTATGTTGTGTTTTTAACGTGTTTAGCTCAAATACTCAGCGAACAACACATTATTTCAAGTTTTCTTCAAAAAAGGGTTGATCTGTTTTCGGATCTCCCTATAATGCGACCCCACTGAGACGGGATATGGCGACGCGCAGCGGACAACGCATAGCGAGGCACGAACAACTCAGGGTGTTAAGTAAAACTTAGTTTGAATCTTTTTAGAAAGTTTAAACTTAAGTGTTGACAAAAAAATAGGAAAGCGTAATATGCGCAGCCCTAGCGAGATAAAGTTTAACTTTAATCGCAACGTTCTTTAACAATATAAAGCAATCATCTGTGTGGGCACTCGTACAGATTGAGTTCTAACAGCCAAGCTTAGTTCGCTAAGTAAGGCAAACAAATTAGAGTCTCAATTGAAAACTGAGTGACCAACAGAATAGTTATTTCGGTAATTATTCGGCACAGTCAATTCAATATCGAAAGATATTAAAAAATTCAGAATTCATTGAGCTGTCGAAAGACATAAAACTTTTTAATTGAAGAGTTTGATCATGGCTCAGATTGAA
>NZ_JBBMQY010000044.1:0-3001 GCF_038900255.1 Pseudoalteromonas sp. AS84
GTTGATTGATTGGTATCTACTTTAGTATTCAATATTGACTTCTGGCGAAGTTAAACTGTCACACAACAAAGACCCGTTTGGGTTGTATGGTTAAGTGACTAAGCGTACACGGTGGATGCCTTGGCAGTTGGAGGCGATGAAGGACGTATTAACTTGCGATAAGCCTAGTCAAGCTAGTAAAAAGCACTTGAGACTAGGATTTCCGAATGGGGAAACCCACCTGCTTGCAGGTATCGTTAACTGAATACATAGGTTAACGAGGCGAACGCGGAGAACTGAAACATCTAAGTACCCGTAGGAAAAGAAATCAACCGAGATTCCGAAAGTAGCGGCGAGCGAAATCGGAACAGCCCTTAAGCTTATTATGTGTTAATGGAAGGCTGCTGGAAAGCGCCACGATACAGGGTGATAGTCCCGTACATGAAAAGACATTTTAAGTGAAATCGAGTAGGTCGGAGCACGTGAAACTTTGACTGAATATAGGTGGACCATCATCTAAGGCTAAATACTCCCAACTGACCGATAGTGAACCAGTACCGTGAGGGAAAGGCGAAAAGAACCCCTGTGAGGGGAGTGAAATAGAACCTGAAACCGTGTACGTACAAGCAGTAGGAGCCCACTTGTTGGGTGACTGCGTACCTTTTGTATAATGGGTCAGCGACTTATATTTTGTAGCGAGGTTAACCGAATAGGGTAGCCGTAGGGAAACCGAGTCTTAACTGGGCGAATAGTTGCAAGGTATAGACCCGAAACCCGGTGATCTAGCCATGGGCAGGTTGAAGGTTGAGTAACATCAACTGGAGGACCGAACCCACTAACGTTGAAAAGTTAGGGGATGACCTGTGGCTAGGAGTGAAAGGCTAATCAAACCGGGAGATAGCTGGTTCTCCCCGAAATCTATTTAGGTAGAGCCTCGGACGAATACTTACGGGGGTAGAGCACTGTTAAGGCTAGGGGGTCATCCCGACTTACCAACCCTTTGCAAACTCCGAATACCGTAAAGTAATATCCGGGAGACACACGGCGGGTGCTAACGTCCGTCGTGAAGAGGGAAACAACCCAGACCGCCAGCTAAGGTCCCAAAGTCATAGTTAAGTGGGAAACGATGTGGAAAGGCCCAGACAGCCAGGAGGTTGGCTTAGAAGCAGCCATCCTTTAAAGAAAGCGTAATAGCTCACTGGTCGAGTCGGTCTGCGCGGAAGATGTAACGGGGCTAAACTATGCACCGAAGCTGCGGATTCAGAATTTATTCTGAGTGGTAGGGGAGCGTTCTGTAAGCCGTTGAAGGTGACCCGGGAGGGTTGCTGGAGGTATCAGAAGTGCGAATGCTGACATGAGTAACGATAATGGGAGTGAAAAACTCCCACGCCGGAAGACCAAGGGTTCCTATCCCATGTTAATCAGGGTAGGGTAAGTCGACCCCTAAGGCGAGGCCGAAAGGCGTAGTCGATGGGAAACAGATTAATATTTCTGTACTCGATATAATTGCGATGGGGGGACGGAGCAGGCTAAACAAGCATAGCGTTGGTAGTCTATGTGAAAGTGAGTAGGTTGGTGACTTAGGTAAATCCGGGTTGCTGTTAAGACTGAGACACGAGACGAGTCACTACGGTGATGAAGTTGTTGATGCCATACTTCCAGGAAAAGCCTCTAAGCTTCAGATTATATGGAATCGTACCCCAAACCGACACAGGTGGTCAGGTAGAGAATACTAAGGCGCTTGAGAGAACTCGGGTGAAGGAACTAGGCAAAATCGTACCGTAACTTCGGGAGAAGGTACGCTCCTATCTGTGATGAGACTTGCTCTCTAAGCGGACGGGAGCCGCAGTGACCAGGTGGCTGGGACTGTTTATTAAAAACACAGCACTGTGCAAAATCGCAAGATGACGTATACGGTGTGACACCTGCCCGGTGCCGGAAGGTTAATTGATGGGGTTATCCTTAGGGAGAAGCTCTTGATCGAAGCCCCGGTAAACGGCGGCCGTAACTATAACGGTCCTAAGGTAGCGAAATTCCTTGTCGGGTAAGTTCCGACCTGCACGAATGGTGTAACCATGGCCACGCTGTCTCCACCCGAGACTCAGTGAAATTGAAATCGCAGTGAAGATGCTGTGTACCCGCGGCTAGACGGAAAGACCCCGTGAACCTTTACTACAGCTTGGCACTGAACATTGAACCTACATGTGTAGGATAGGTGGGAGACTTTGAAGCAGCGACGCTAGTTGTTGTGGAGTCAACCTTGAAATACCACCCTTGTAGTTTTGATGTTCTAACGTTGGCCCCTGAATCGGGGTTACGGACAGTGCCTGGTGGGTAGTTTGACTGGGGCGGTCTCCTCCTAAAGAGTAACGGAGGAGCACGAAGGTTGGCTAAGTACGGTCGGACATCGTACGGTTAGTGTAATGGTAGAAGCCAGCTTAACTGCGAGACAGACACGTCGAGCAGGTACGAAAGTAGGTCATAGTGATCCGGTGGTTCTGAATGGAAGGGCCATCGCTCAACGGATAAAAGGTACTCCGGGGATAACAGGCTGATACCGCCCAAGAGTTCATATCGACGGCGGTGTTTGGCACCTCGATGTCGGCTCATCACATCCTGGGGCTGAAGTCGGTCCCAAGGGTATGGCTGTTCGCCATTTAAAGTGGTACGCGAGCTGGGTTTAGAACGTCGTGAGACAGTTCGGTCCCTATCTGCCGTGGGCGTTTGAGAATTGAGAGGGGTTGCTCCTAGTACGAGAGGACCGGAGTGAACGAACCGCTGGTGTTCGGGTTGTCATGCCAATGGCATTGCCCGGTAGCTACGTTCGGAACTGATAAGCGCTGAAAGCATCTAAGCGCGAAGCAGGCCTCGAGATGAGTTCTCACTAGACTTTTAAAGTCTCTGAAGGGCCGTTGAAGACTACAACGTTGATAGGCAAGATGTGGAAGTGGTGTGAGCCATTAAGCTAACTTGTACTAATTACCCGTGAGGCTTAACCATACAACGCCAAACGCGTTTTATG
>NZ_JBBMQY010000045.1:0-2928 GCF_038900255.1 Pseudoalteromonas sp. AS84
TTTTCACACTGATAAAAGCCTAGTACTTAGTTCGCCAAACTGCAAAAATTAGTGTGGGTGTCTAGTTTATTGTAGTCTTAGTAGTAAATCGATGCCAGTATTTAAAGTGGGTGTCTTTGTTACTCTAAAAACCTAGTTCTTCGTTTCACAGAGTCCAAAACTGAGAGTAGGTGTCACTGTTATTCGGGTAATTGTCTAGTTTATTTTGAGACAACATTACAAAGTGAATTTTTTTCTTAATTCTTCATCTAGCTTGCTCAAAAATAGAATGCCATAATTTGGCTCATCTAAATCTTTAATCAAATTTAAAGGCAGGTTCTTCTCGTATTCATCAAAGCAGCAAGCTAATCCAACAGCTATAGAAGCGACACTGTCTGTATCCCCTCGAAGTGCAACACAGCTTTGCAGTAAATCTTTAAGGTTACTATTTTTTATTAAACAGCTAAAGGCAGCACTAACAGTATCGAATGCTTTAATAGAAACCTCCTTGCCCCAGTCAAAATCCCAATCGGCATAACCTTCACCTTCTAAAAACTTTTCTAAGTTTAATAATTTACCTTTGTGATGGATGCCAAAGTGACAAGCTAAGGCAATAGCGCAACTAGATTGTATAGCTATAGAAGAATTGTGCGTAATTTGGGCTTGCATTTTAGCAAATTCGAGAAGCTTATTTTTTTCTTTAAAAAAACCTATCGGTACAGATCTCATAGCTGCACCATTTCTTTCGCTATTGGGCTTGATTATATTTATTAGATCAAATCCAGATTCTACACTTAATAAAAGTTGATAGAAGCCCTTTGAATATCCTAAGCGTTGATCTCGCTTAAAGCATTCAATAAACTTATCTGCAATAATTTCGCTCGTAAATTTTTCGTTATTTAACATTAATTCCACTATGGCGATTGTCATCTGGGTATCATCGGTATATTTAGCTGAGAACCCATATAAATCATGTCGTGAATAACTAGACAGATCATTATAAAGTACCACTTTTTTTCCGAAGAAAACTCGAAACCAGCCCCATAGGCATCTGCTATAGCTATTTCTATTAACATTAACTAATTATCACCTTGAGCTATAATATTCGAATACATTTCAAGAACAGATTTTCCTGTTAGTTCTTTTTCTAAGTCTAGCACTTCTTTTAAGGCACTTTTAAAATCCAGAACTGCGCTATATTTCACAATTTCTTGCTTATCTAAAAAGCATTCCTCAGGCGCAATACCTAACTCCCAGCGTGTTTTATAAATACTTCTAAACTTAGAACGGAGAAACTCGACCTTCTCAAGAAAAATCATCTTTTGGAATCTTAAAACATCTTCTTCAAGTCTCAATTCAGATTTTACTTTCCTATTTTCTGATATTTGAAAGAGCTCCCATAAAGTAGGCTCAATTGAATCTGAGTATCGACTATAACAACACTCATAAACAATTTTATTTTCTTTAAATACCTTTCCAACAATGGACTCATCACCCGTTTCTAAATCAACCTTAATTGTTTCGATTAATGAATATTCTTCAATCACTTCTCTCATCTCTTTGCCATGATACTCTCTATAGCGAGCTTCTTTGGGTATCCTTTGCAAATCGGAAACACTAAAGAAAGCAGAATTGAGATTATTGTCTGAAATAAATTGAACGAGAATTAAATTATTATTTTCTATTAAGAAAAACCTTATTATTACTTCTTCGTTACTGGATAAAAAATCTTCTTTATGTAAATTATATATATCCAAGTTAAAGTTATTTATATCGATCATAATTGCATCCTTAAAGTTGAGTTAATTTAACAACACCTTCAATATTTGAATCAACAACCAGCTTATGACCAGATTGTATGAGATGCTCGGATTTAGCAGGTGACTGTCCAATTTTATCAGCAAAATGGACGTCCATAGCAAGCGGTGAAACGTCTTTTACATTATTCGCTTTAAAAATCATCACTTTCCCTCCCTCATATTCTGGACTTAACTCTTCACTAACAGAAGCGAAGAATGTTTCAGTCAACACTGAGCCCCTTTTATATTTATCATCAAACCAATCTGGAAGAGGTGACTTACCAAGTCCCCGATAAAATACTCCTGATTCAGAAGGTAGTTTGTCCAATGCTAAATTTAGGCTACAAACTAAAGCCTCTTCAGCTTCAGTTAGTTTAGCACCACTCAGCATCTTAGGTGCTAGCCTGCCCTTCATGAAAAAGTTTGTTGTATAACCCATTATTAAGTAAGCATCCTTTAAATTAATTTCATGCTCATTATAGTAAACTAAACTAGACAGCCACTCTAATTGTACAAGCCAAACTGTGCTATAAAATCTACTTTTTAGGTTAAAAATTTACCTTTCCTAATCGATTCTTTTCATTTAACCCATTAAATAAAACATGACCGCTATTAAACCTAAATTACACGCATGAAAATAACTGCATAGTGCAGTTGTGATTTATTACTGAGCAGTTTAAGTTTATGCGAGAAACTTTTTGCAATTATTGATATTTGCCCGCCGTTTTCTGTTTAAGTTTTCACAGTAACCTGCTTGTGATGATGCCCGGCCAACTGCACCGTGAAATACGCGGGTAAACTGTGTGGTGAGTTTTAACCAGTTTTCTGGGGAAATATTGACTCTTTCGAGCAAGAGTAATTGTGTACTCTCAATATACCCTCGTTTGCCCTCTCGTATACAGCGCCCTGTTAACTCAACAAGTTCAAGGTACGATTTAAGCTCAAAGGGTAGCCCTTTTGGCATGGTTTGACGTGGCATGCCTGCAAAGCGGAGTAATTGTTTTGGCTGCTTGCCTTCTTTTGCGCATATTAGCCGTACTTGAGCACTGGTATGGTCTGATTCTTCTGGTGTCTTTGCCATTTTGGCTCTGATAGGGTTTAAATCTACATACGCCATGCAGGCCGCCAATCCAGCTTCATCTAATAACGC
>NZ_JBBMQY010000046.1:0-2785 GCF_038900255.1 Pseudoalteromonas sp. AS84
TAAGGCTCTGAGCCAAATGGAATCCACCATAATGTAAATAACCCTATAAATGAACTACCTGTAAACCCTAAAAGCATTGGACCAAAGATAAGTGCTCTCATAGGGTCGTTGCCGCATGAATGGGCTTGAAAGCGCTGGGGTTGTGCCTTTAGGCCTAACTTATCGATATAAAGCCAATCATAAAGAATACATAATCCACTAAATTGTTTTGTAAGACTTTTGCTTGTTTTAGCATTAAAGTATTTATTAAAAATTGTTTTTTTAGCCAGCGGCCCGCCTAAGTACTTATAAATAGACATATTATTCCTTTAACAAACTCAAACTATGTATAGCTCAAGCTCAAACTTCCTTTAAGTTATAAAGCGGCTTTTATAAACGCTCAAGGTATTCCCATAAACAACTGCAGTGCTAAGCGCTTTGCTTTGTATTTCCAGGTTAGTTTTTCGATACGCTCAGGCTCACCTTTAAAATGCAGCCAAGGCTTAATTATTTCTTCGTTAGGTGTCGCTCTGAGCCAATTAAAATGAGCAGCCTCTTTATTAAACTTCTGCCAAATTTCGGCTTGTTGAGCAAGTGAAAAGTCGCTCCAAAATTTATTAGGTCTGTCATTTTTTTTATCAAATTCAGCGGTGAGTTCATCAAGGTGGCGGTAGTTTTCATACTCAGGTACATCAGGAAGTGGTTGGCTGTTGTCCATAAAACGCACTACACGCTCCCAATATAAATAACAGTTCATTGGGTTATTTGAGTTATCCGGAACTTGCACAACAATTTTAGTATCAGGGTATTTATCCTCATCAACATGACTTATATAGGGTACAAACCCCATTACACCCGGGCGTGTTGCAACCATATCTAAATGGCATACAATATCAGCCCACTTAAAACAACAATTACCCTGCTCATCACGCGCTTCGCAACCAGGGATAGGATAAGTAAAGCCTACTAGCTGCTTTTTTCTATCAAAGTATATTTGTTTTTTGGGGATGTAACTGTCTGTTAGTGGCAGTAAATTAAGAAAAAACAAATTCCAAGAAAAAGTAAGTATAGGTATCCACCAATGATAAGGTTCCTCGGAGTAAGTCATCACAATACAAGAGAATAAAAATAACAAACTTAAAACAAAGCCGATTATGATTGGGCCAAATAATATAACTCTAATTGAGCTATTTCCGCACATTTCTATTTTATATCGCTCTGGGTGTTTTTGTATTGCCTTCTGTTTTTTAGAAGGTAAGTCATACAAATAACATAAGCCTTTAAACTTTTCTTTAAGGCTATTTAATCTCTCAGGATAAAAAAAACGATTGAACCGCGTTTTTTTAGGCATAATATCAACGGCTAGGTAGTCATTATTTTGCATCAGATTCCTTTGATAAACAGAAGCACTTTAAGGTGTCTCTGTTTAAGTTCCTTTCTGATTGTTAAAGTATCATGGACTCTGTAACTTAAACAGCCTCAAGGAAAGCCGATAAAAAGCTGAAGCGCAAGATGCTTTGCTTTATATTTCCACGTTAATTGCTCTATGCGCTCTGGCTCTGCTTTCCAATGCAGCCAAGGTTTAATTACTTCTTCACGCTCTCTACCTTTAAGCCAATCAAAAGGAAATGCTTCACTCAGGATTTCTTCATCTATCTCTAATTGCTGCGAAAACGAAAATGAGGACCAAAACTCATCAGGCCGATTATTCTTCTTATCAAATTCAGCTGTAATGGGATCTAAATGTCGGTGTTGTTCGTACTCTGGCACATCGGGCAATGGCTTACTTAAATCCATAAAGCGTACATAACGCTCCCACAATAAATAACAATGCACAGGATTGGCTGAGAGTTCTACAACTGAACCAGTAACAGTTGTTTTAGGGTACTTATCTTGGTCTATATGACTAATTTCTGGAAAGTAATTCATTACACCCGGCGCGCCCATTTTCGAGGTTAGCCTGCAAACAATCTCTTCCCATTTAAAGCAACAGTTACCTAAATCATCTCGTTGTTCACAACCGGGTATATCAAAAGTAAATCCGACAGCTTGGTTTTGCCTGTCAAAGTACATCATCTTATCAGGTATATATCTAGCAGTTATTGGTAGTAAATTTAAGAAGAATAAGTTCCAGCAAAAGGTAAAGACTACCAGCCACCAAGGAAATGGCTCTTCAGAATACGTTGCGACAACACAGGCAATTAGCAATAGTAAACTCAATACAGCACCAATGGCCATTGGACCAAATAATATGGCTTTTATAGGGTTATTGCCACAAGGCGCTATTTTATATTGCTCTTTTTTAATCGCGTAAATGCGCCGATCTTGATTTAACCAACGTCGAAAAAAACATAACCCTCTAAATTCGCTTCCCTCATTTATTATTCGGTGAGCTTCAAAAAAGCGATTAAACTTCGCTTTCTTTGGCATTATTCCAACACCAAAGTAATTATTATTTTGCATCAGATTCCTTTGCTTTTACTAAATCAGGTGAGGCATTTTCAATTGGCTTTTCAAATATTTCAAAATCTATTGGTAACGTTAAATCTTCGTTGTATATAAGTGTTGATGTTATTTCAACATCAAACACACTAATGTTCGGTGATTCAATTTCAAACTCATAGGTGGCTGCATTTAAGCTCAGGCTATTATCATCAAATTCAGATAAATACTCTTTAGTACCTTCAACCCACCCAGCTTCTTTGTAAACATCTAGTGTTGTTGGGTGCCGCCAAGAGTATTTTACATCTAATAGCAACTCTGACTTACCAACAATAAACATTGGTAAATCTACTTTCACCGTATA
>NZ_JBBMQY010000047.1:0-2666 GCF_038900255.1 Pseudoalteromonas sp. AS84
CCGACACTTGTACTTACCAGCCCAGGTTCAAGTAACGACATCACCCCGACACTCAGCGGAACAAGCGATGCCGTTGAGGGCACCGAAATAACCTTCACCATTGTTGACGATCAAGGCAATCCACAAACGTTTACTACCACTGTTGATGTCGATGGCAACTTCTCAGTCGAAGTGCCAACAGCACTTGCAGAAGGACCGTATAGTATTGAAGCCAGCATCAGTGATGTGGCAGGTAACAGCACGGACATTACAGGTAACGGCACAATAGACACCGCTGCACCAAGTATTACGGTGGATGCGCCAGTATTAACAAACGACAGCACGCCAACCGTTACTGGCACCAGTGACGCACCTAACAGCACCATTACGGTTACATTTACAGACGCAGCAAATGCCACCCAAAGCATTGATGTACAAACCGATGCAAATGGTAACTGGAGTGCGACACCAACAGGTACATTAGCTGAAGGTAATTACAGCGTCAGCGCCAGCATTACCGATGCCGCAGGCAACACAGGTACTGGCACGGACAGTGGCGAAGTAGATGTAACCCCACCGGCACTTGCCTTTACACCAACGTTTGAACTTGGTTTGTTAATTACTCTAAGCGGCACCTCTGATTTGCCTGCAGGCAGTGAAATTACCATTACCGAGCAACTGGTAGGCGGTGGTATTGGTGCAACATATACCACTACAACGGATGCGGATGGCAACTGGTCATTAGTCGGATTAGATGTATCTTTACTTGATCTTGGATCAGTGATCGCAACAGCGACCGATGCCGCAGGTAATACCCGTACAATTAGCTCAGATGACTTTGATAATACACCGCCGACACTCACTGTTGATGTTGCAGCACAAAGTGACAGCAATACACCTGTTATTAGCGGCACAAGTGATGCGGGGGAAGGCGCGCAAGTCACTATTGCAGTGACCGACAGTGATGGTAATCCACAAACCATCACCGCGCTTGTGGATGCGGATGGCAACTGGAGTGCCACACCAGCGACACCATTAAGTGAAGGTCAAAGCACCATTGAAGTAAGTGTACGCGACAGTGTTGGCAACGAAACCACAGTGAGTGACACCACTACCATCGACACACAAGCGCCAATACTCACCATTCAAAACGTGGGCGATGTCAGCGATTTAACACCCGAGCTTCAGGGCACCAGTAATGAAATTAGCGGCACAGTCACACTCACTGTGACCGACAGTGACGGCGCCGTACAAACTATCACCACCACTGTTGGCAGTGATGGCCACTGGGACATTGAGATCCCAAGTGCGCTCGCACAAGGTGACTTTACTGTCACCGCGAGTATTACAGATGCCGCAGGCAATGACACCACCGCAAATAGCAGCGGTAATGTAGATACCATCACGCCAATCGTCACCGTTGATGCACTGGGCTTAGGTAACGACAGCACACCGACCGTTAGCGGCACATCAACAGAGCCCGCAGGCACGGTTATAAACATTGTTATTACCGACAGTAACGGTGATGAACACCCAATCACCGCCACCGTGGATGCAAATGGTGATTGGCAAGCAATCAGCCCTGAGTTACCAGATGGAAGCTACACCGTGCAAGCCAGTATCACCGATGATGCAGGTAACACTGGCGGTGCAACGCAAACTGGCAACTTAGATACATTAGCGCCGACACTGACGTTAGACACAGTAGGCGCAACCAACGACAGCACGCCGACAATTAGCGGGACATCGAACGCGCCAGCAGGCACGGTTATAACGATTAACGTCACGGATGCAGATAATACAGAAACGTTCATCGCGACAGTGCAAGCCGATGGCAGTTGGTCAGCGGATGTACCGAACGCGCTAACTGATGGTCCACTCACTATCGAAGCAAGCGTCAGTGACAGTGCAGGCAACACCACCACGTTAAGTGAAGGCGCAACATTGGATACCAATGCACCGAGTATTAATATTGATGCATTAATGGATACAAATGATACAACGCCGAATGTGAGCGGTACCAGCAGTGCAGCAAATGGCACTATTATCACCGTCAGTTTCACGGACAGTAATGACATAACAAACACGGTACAAACAACCGTTACAGACGGTATCTGGAGTGTTGAAGCCCCTGTTGACTTAGCTGAAGGCAGTTATGAAGTTGAAGCGAGTGTTACTGATGGAAGCGGCAATACAAGTACCGCAACAGGAAGTGGCATTGTTGATACGACCATTCCTAATATTGCCGTAAATGATGTAACTGTGACTGATGACACAACACCTACGATCACCGGCACAGCGAATGCGCCACAAGGCAGCACCGTGAGCGTTGAAATTACAGACAGTAATAACATTACTCATACCGTAACGACCACATTAGGGGTTAATGGCACATGGAGCGTAGCAGCCACGCAAGTACTGGCTGAAGGCACCTTTACAGTAAGCGCAAGTGTGAGCGATGCCGCAGGCAATGAAGCTACTGCCACAGGCACTGGTGAAATAGATACCATTGCACCGACGCTTGTACTTACCAGCCCAGGCTCAAGTAACGACATCACCCCGACACTCAGCGGAACAAGCGATGCGGTTGAAGGCACCGTTATTAACTTTACCGTAGTGGATGATTTAGGTAGCTCACAAACGTTCACCACCACTGTGGATGCTGATGGCAACTTCTCAATCGAAGT
>NZ_JBBMQY010000048.1:0-2297 GCF_038900255.1 Pseudoalteromonas sp. AS84
ACCCCTGTTACCGCCGTGAAAGGGCGGTGTCCTAGGCCTCTAGACGATGGGGACACATAAATGTGTCACTAGGACAATTGATAAGTTTAACTCACATCATGAGCTTTAAGGTAATTGCGTTTAATACAAGTAAAGACTCGAGCTTTAATTGTGACGCTATTTTCTCGGTAAAACCGCCTTTAACTAATAAAAGCTAAGTGGCGTCCCCAAGGGGATTCGAACCCCTGTTACCGCCGTGAAAGGGCGGTGTCCTAGGCCTCTAGACGATGGGGACACAGAAAACTGCTACCCTAGGACAAAACACTAATTTTTGGTGGAGCCATGCGGGATCGAACCGCAGACCTCTTCACTGCCAGCGAAGCGCTCTCCCAGCTGAGCTATGGCCCCAACTTAATCAACACCCGTCGTGATAAACACATCGTGTATCGCTTAGTGCGGGGCGCATTCTATGCACCACCCAAAATAAAGTCAACAGTTTTTTACCTAGCTTTATTTAAATGGTTTAATTTTCAACAAACTGGCTATCAAGCGTGCTAAAAAATACAATTTGAATAATATTCTAGCCCTACTGCTTATAATAACATCACTATATCGCAGCGAATACTCAACAACACCCTACTCCCCCTAATTAATACAACGAAACTACATCAAAGCAAAGGTATACATTTATATGCAAATTGAATTTATCTAAAAACTACCAATTAAGGCCTCGCCAATAGCCTTAATCTTTTAAAAGTTATAATTACTTATAATAACCAAAGTTTAAATGTGGGTTTGAGAGTACCCACAGCCTTCACTCGCTTAATAGCCAGCGTAGCTCGTACTGAGAAAAGTCGATTATTGTTTGAAGAACATTTTTTAAAGAACATTGTAGCTTCGTAATTCTATGTACAAAACTTTAGCTATGTGTGATTTATTTAGGGCATGTTGACCTTTGTGGATTGAAATTTGTTCAATCTAGGGGCGATTTAATCGCGGCGCGAGGTTTGTAACCTAGTGGGCTAACTAAAAACCGAGCAACCAAAGAGTAATTCCCCCCGGGCAGAACCCTTCGGGCAGCGCATGTCTGGTCTTTATACTGCGTTATCGCCTATTTATCGGGAATAACCACACGAATAGGCTCTGCCTTATCTAAACACCTAACATACTGCTGCAAATTTAACCTCGAAAGATCAACACGCCCTAGCCTTAACCCGAAAGGCTGTTAGTGAGGAGTGCGTCTTTCGAATTGACTAGGTTGGCTTATAAAAAATAAAACAAGTACAAAAATAAAGTTTAGAGTACTGTAAATATCATTCGTTTGGGGAAGTTTAAATTAAATTCATTTTTAAAGGCCAGCTCTATTCACTAAATAACTCGCCCTAATATTAATCCATCTGGATTATAATCATAAAAACGACTCCAATAAAAAAACAATGAGTATCGTAAAACTAAATTTAAGATTAATAGAGTTATAATTCCTGCTCTCTTTTGGTGCTTAATTGAACTGCCACATTGAATTTGATGATAAAATAGACTTCCAAAGTATCCTATTGTTTATAAAAGCTTCACTCAGTACATTTTTATCATTCAAGTGTTGACACATTTCCAACTCTATCTATAATAGCGCCCCACAACAACGCAGCAATGTGATGTTGTTTAGATGTGGGTGATTAGCTCAGTTGGGAGAGCATCGCCCTTACAAGGCGAGGGTCACTGGTTCAAGTCCAGTATCACCCACCACTTTTTAATTAAAGTGTTCACATCTAAATTCTATATGGGTCGTTAGCTCAGTTAGAAAAAAGAGAGCATCACCGCTACTTACAAGCAACGGCGAAGTTCACTGGTTAAAGTCCAGTACTATTTATTTTAATAGTAGCGTTTTAATTTATATGTGGGTGATTAGCTCAGTTGGGAGAGCATCGCCCTTACAAGGCGAGGGTCACTGGTTCAAGTCCAGTATCACCCACCACATATAAAACCTATTATTATTTAATAGTCGCGTTATAAAATTGTAATATGGGTCGTTAGCTCAGTTGGGAGAGCATCGCCCTTACAAGGCGAGGGTCACTGGTTCAAGTCCAGTACGACCCACCATTTTTTAAAATGGTGTATATTACAAAAATCTAAATGGGTGATTAGCTCAGTTAGAAAAAAGAGAGCATCACCGCTATTTACAAGTAACGGCGAGGTTCACTGGTTAAAGTCCAGTACTATTTATTTTAATAGTAGCGTTTTAATTTATATGTGGGTGATTAGCTCAGTTGGGAGAGCATCGCCCTTACAAGGCGAGGGTCACTGGTTCAAGTCCAGTATCA
>NZ_JBBMQY010000049.1:0-2198 GCF_038900255.1 Pseudoalteromonas sp. AS84
TCAACGGCATCGCTTGTTCCGCTGAGTGTCGGGGTGATGTCGTTACTTGAACCTGGGCTGGTAAGTACAAGTGTCGGTGCAATGGTATCTATTTCACCAGTGCCTGTGGCTGTTGCTTCATTGCCAGCGGTGTCTTCAACACTCGCGCTAATGGTGTATGCACCTTCTGCAAGTGCTACCGGTAGAGGAATTGACCACGTGCCATTGGCAAGTACGGTGGCGCTCATTGTTTGTGGTGTGCCACTGGTATCTGTCACTATAACCGTTACCGTACTGCCTTGCGGTGCATCGCTGGTACCGGTAATAGTTGGGGTGGTATCGTTGCCTACGCCGTTGTCGGTAATAACAAGGCTCGGGCCAGTAAGGTCTATCTGACCTGTCTCTGTTGCACTCCCTATATTGCCCAGTCCATCATTAACGGTAGCTGTTACGGTGTATTCGCCTTCGGCTAAATCAGTTGGTGCATCAACGCTCCAGACGCCACCCGTTACGGTTGTATCAACAGTGGTAATATTTCCTGTACTGTCTTCAAACGTTAAGCTAATGGTGGTGTTATCTGCCGCATCGCTTATACCATTAATGGTTGGGGTGGTGTCGTTGGTATCAACCAATGCATTAATACTGATGCTTGGGGCCGTGGTGTTGAGTGTTGCTGTTTCACTTAACGTGGTGGTGTTGCCTGCACTGTCACTGACGCTTGCTTCGATAGTGAGTGGACCATCCGTTAGCGCGTTCGGTACATCCGCTGACCAACTGCCATCGGCTTGCACTGTCGCTGTGAACGTTTCTGTATTATCTGCATCCGTGGCGTTAATCGTTATAACCGTGCCTGCTGGCGCGTTCGATGTCCCACTAATTGTTGGCGTGCTGTTATTAATTGCACCCACTGTATCCAGTGTTAATGTCGGTGCTAGAGTATCAAGGGTGCCTGATTGTGTGGCGCCGCCGGTGTTGCCTGCATCATCGGTGATACTGGCTTGTACGCTGTAGCTTCCATCTGGTAATTCAGGGCTGGTTGCTTGCCAATCACCATTTGCATCCACGGTGGCGGTGATTGGGTGTTCATCACCGTTACTGTCGGTAATAACAATGTTTATAACCGTGCCTGCGGGCTCTGTTGATGTGCCGCTAACGGTCGGTGTGCTGTCGTTACCTAAGCCCAATACATCAACGGTGACGATTGGCGTAATGGTATCAACATTACCACTGCTGTTGGCTGTGCTCTCGTTGCCTGCCGCATCGGTAATGCTGGCAACAACGCTAAAGTCACCTTGTGCAAGGGCTGTTGACACTTCAATAGACCAATGCCCATCGCTGCCGACTATAGTGTCAATGGTTTGCACGGCGCCGTCGCTGTCGGTGATGATGAGTGTAACGGTGCCACCAATTTCATTACTGGTGCCCTGAAGCTCGGGTGTTAAATCGCTGACATCGCCCACGTTTTGAATGGTGAGCGTTGGCGCTTGCGTGTCGATGGTAGTGGTGTCACTCAATGTGGTTTCGTTGCCAACACTGTCGCGTACACTTACTTCAATGGTGCTTTGACCTTCACTTAATGGTGTCGCTGGTGTGGCACTCCAGTTGCCATCCGCATCCACAAGCGCGGTGATGGTTTGTGGATTATCATCACTGTCGGTCACTACAATAGTGACTTGCGCGCCTTCCCCCGCATCACTTGTGCCGCTAATAACCGGTGTATTGCTGTCACTTTGTGCTGCAACATCAACAGTGAGTGTCGGCGGTGTATTATCAAAGTCATCTGAGCTAATTGTACGGGTATTACCTGCGGCATCGGTCGCTGTTGCGATCACGGAGCCTAAATTAAGTAATGAGATATCGATACCAGTTAATGACCAGTTACCATTGGCATCTGTGGTTGTGGTGTAACTTAGCCCTACGCCACCGCCAACAAGTTGCTCGGTAATGGTAATTTCACTGCCAGCCGGTAAATCAGAGGTGCCATTTAATAACACCAATGAGCCTAATAAGAAGGTAGGTGTAAACGCTAAATCTGGTGGGGTAACATCTACTTCGCCACTGTCTGTACCCGTGCCTGTATTGCCTGCAGCATCGATAATGCTGGCGCTAACACTGTAATTCCCTTCAGCTAATATACCTGTTGGTGTCGCGCTCCAGTTACCATTGGTGTCGGTTTGTACATCAATGCTTTGGGTGGCATTTGCTGCATCTGTAAACGT